>CAYXHK010000179.1:0-4869 GCA_964464665.1 uncultured Syntrophomonadaceae bacterium | reverse complement strand
GGAATGTTTTGGAGCGGGCCAGCGCCAGAGAAACTGCGGCTCGGGTAGCGGTGGGGGCAGTGGCCCGTTTAATGCTGGAGGAACTGGGTGTTTCCGTTATGGGCTGGGTGGAGCAGATTGGCCCAGTTCATTCCTCTGATACGGCCAAAGACGCTTTTGAACATTGGCTGAAGGAGCAGGCCGGGTCTCCCGGAGAATCAATTCAGACTTTTTTAGCTAATTGGCGTAAGCGAATTACCAAGTCACCGGTTTACTGCCCTGATCCCCTGGCTTCGAGTCAAATGGGTCTGGTAATCGATCAGGCGCGGGAGGAAGGAGATACGCTGGGCGGGACTTTTGTGGTTACCGCGTGGGGACTGCCGCCGGGCTTGGGAAGTTATGTCCACTGGGATCGCCGTTTAGACGGTCGTCTGGCCGGGGTGCTGATGAGTATTCCCGGGATCAAAGGCGTGGAAATCGGTCCCGGTTTTGAGGTGGCCCGGGAGCGCGGTTCAAAGGCGCATGATGAGATTTTCTACTCTTCGGAGGCCGGACTTTACCGGGAAACTAACCGGGCCGGCGGGCTGGAAGGCGGGGTGACCAACGGTCAGCTGCTCATCGTCCGGGCGGCCATGAAGCCAATCCCGACGCTTTTAAAACCTTTGCGCAGCGTAGATATGGAAACTAAGGAAGCGGTACTGGCTGCCGTAGAAAGATCCGATGTTTGCGCGGTGCCGGCCGCCAGTGTGGTGGGAGAGGCGGCGGTAGCGTTTATTTTAGCCCAGGCGGTTTTAGAAAGGTTTTCCGGGGATACGATGGAAGAATTAAAAAAAGACTGGGATGATTATTGGGAGTACCTCAAGAAAGCGAGGCGTTAGGCCTGAAAACGAATATCGCCTTAATCGGCTTTATGGGTACGGGTAAGACTACGGTTGGACTGACTCTGGCCAAGATGCTGCATAAGGAGTTCTTGGATACGGACGAGGAGATAGAAAAGGCCACCGGCCTGAAAATTGAGGAGATTTTTACCCGCTACGGGGAGATTCGTTTTCGTTCGGAAGAAAGTCTGGCCATTAAAAAGGCCGCTGGAAAGCAGGGCTGCGTGATTGCGACCGGGGGCGGAGCGGTGCTTCGTCCGGAGAACCTGGAGTATTTAAGAGCTTCCAGTTATATTATCTGTTTGCAGACTGAGCCGGAGGTTATCCAAACCCGGGTTTCCCGGCGCATCCGGCCTTTGCTGCGCAAGGACCGATCGGTGCAGCATATAGGGGCTTTGCTGCAGGAAAGGCAGGCATATTACCAGGGTGCGGATTTGTACGTCAACACTTCGGAATTGAATCATGAAGAGGTAGCGTTGGAAATTATAGTCTGGCTAAAAGATAAAGCGGCAAGCGGAAATTAGAAAAAAGTGACAAGTAACAAGCAAGAGTAGTTGCCAAATAAATAATAAGCAGGCGGTTGGGAATAAGGAACAGGATGAAAAAAACAGTGAATGATCAAATAGCGGACAGTCAAAGCAGGACCATTTTGGTAGAGGTAGAGTCGGGTGATAAGATTGTCTATCCTATCCACCTTCAGGCCGGGTTGCTTAAACAGACAGGGCCTTTGCTTAAAACAGCGGGTTTCGCCGCCAAAGCCCTGCTGGTAACCAACCCTACTGTGGCCAAGTGGCATCTGGACCCGGCCCTAAAGAGTCTGGCTGCGGCCGGGATCAAGGCCAGCGTAGCCTTAGTGCCGGATGGCGAAAATTATAAAACTCTGCAATCGGCGGAGTTATTGTACGATGCGGCAATGGAAGCGGGCCTTGATCGGTATTCGCCGGTGCTCGCTCTAGGCGGCGGCGTCATCGGTGACTTGGCGGGGTTCGTGGCAGCTACTTATCAAAGAGGGGTACCGCTCGTGCAGCTGCCCACCACCCTGTTGGCGCAAGTAGACAGCAGTGTGGGAGGCAAGGTTGCCGTAAACCACCCGGCCGGGAAAAATATGATCGGGGCTTTTTATCAACCCGTCCTAGTCCTGATTGACCCAGAGACGCTAACGACTTTGCCAGCCAGAGAACTTATTGCCGGCATGGCTGAGGTGATTAAATACGGAGTAATCTGGGACCGGGACTTTTTTGAGTATCTGGAATCGTACTTGCCCCAAGCCTTAAGCTTGGAGCCGTCAGTTATCTCCCGGGTAATTGAGCAATGCTGCAAGATAAAAGCCTTGATTGTTGGTCAGGACGAACGGGAGCATGGGGTGCGGACTTTGCTTAACCTAGGGCATACATTAGGCCATGCCTTGGAGTCGATCACTAATTATGAAATGTACCGGCATGGTGAGGCGGTGGCGGTCGGTATGGTCGCAGCTGGTTATCTGGCTGAAGAATTTGGATGGTGGAGCGCGTCGGCTAATGAGCGGATGCTGCAAATATTAAAGCGAACCGGCCTGCCGCTTTCAACCCCGGACTTAAATATGAGCCACCTAATGGAGTTAATCGCCCACGATAAGAAATTGATAGGCAATAACGTGCGTTGGGTATTGCCGAGGGAATTAGGCCGGGCCGAGATTTGCCCGCAAGTGCCGGAGGAATTGGTACGACGGGTACTCAAGCGTCTGGGCGCTGAGTAAATCAAGACTAACCAAAGCAATTTTGTCGAGTAAAGTATAGCGGCGTGTGAGATAAAGTATAGCAGCGCGTGAGAGTTGCGGGAAAGTAGGCAAATACACGCATAAGAATCGCATAAGCACGCAAAAGCACGCGAAGGGCAGGCCTTTTACAATCCATGGGAAAAATGGTATAATAAAGGGTGCAACGAGGTGATGAAGTGGAACTGAACGGCCTGCTTCAAAGAATAGACGCAAACCGCAAAATAATCATAAAACGCCGTCCGCTGACCCCGGAAGAAGTCAAAGAGCTTGACCAGTATTACAGAATCGGCGTTACCTATGCCAGCAATGCGTTGGAGGGCAATTCGCTCACGCTGTCCGAAACGAAGGTGCTGCTTGAAGATGGCCTCACCGTGGGCGGCAAGCCGCTCAAGGATTGTTATGAAGCCACCGGTCATGCGAAGGCCTATGACTATATGCTGACCACCGCCCGTGCGGAGGAAATCGTCTTTACGGAAGAGATGTTATGCCGGCTGCATTTTCTTTTCTATAACGGCATTGATAACGAACAGGCCGGGCGCTACCGCAGACATCAGGTGTTCATCACCGGCACGGAGTATGTGCCACCAGCGCCGGATGAAGTGCCCGATCTGATGGAAGTCTTTGCCGAAGAACTGAATAAAAAGAAAGACCGGATGCACCCAGTTTTGTTCGCGGCTTTCGCCCATAGGCGGCTGGCGGACATTCACCCCTTTGCCGACGGAAACGGCAGGACGGCCCGGCTTTTGATGAACCTGATTCTTGTAAACAAAGGGTATTGTATTGTGTCTATCCCTCCTATATGGCGTATGGACTATATATCCGCGCTGGTTGCCGCGCAAAGGGCGTATAAGCCGACCGATGAGCCGTTTAACCGGCTGATCGCGGAATGCGAACTGGAAGCCCAGCGGGATTACGGGCGCATGTTTCGAATTTCCTTCAAGGAAGAGCCGTCTATCCGGGGCCAGATTAAGCAGCATGAGCAGTCCAAACCGGCAAAAAAAACGCGCGGCACACGGAGTGAACCCGAGCGATAAGAAAATTATACACATCAATAAAAAGTCGTTTGTCTAAAACCGCAGTTGCGGTTCCGACAGGCGACTTTTTTCTTGCCGAAAAAGATAGATAAGATAAAGCGCTAAGTGGGTTGTCATAAATGGTTAGAGTATCAAAAGGCGCTTTTCGCTAAAACACCGCTCAACTATTAATGCTAAATGGGTTTGGTGCATCCATACAGCATATGTTTTGGCCGGCGTTTTCCACTTTGCCAGCCTAGATGCCGTTTAATTGGGATTGTATTTTTGTGATTAAGGTGCTAATTAATATTTAACCTTTTGACACCTCAATCATAAATGCAAATAAAAAATAAAATGTATATACTGCGATGAATAGGCAGGAATTTGCTGCTCCATGCAGAATACACATAATCTACCAGCATATATATCTACATATTTAATTTAATATCAGATAACACGTATACGCATAAACCAAGGGCGGCGGCAGCGGCAATCAGAAAATTGGGCAGGATGGCGATGGCCATGCAACAAGAGCAAGCGGCGTTAGGCCGGGTTATCAAAGATTTCGGTTTAATCAGTCAAACTCAGCTGGAAGAAGCCTTAAACACGCAAAAGCGCAGCGGAAAGCGGCTGGGAAAAGTGCTTCTCGATTTGGGGTATGTTTCGGAAGAGGAATACCTGAATGTGCTGGGGCAACACCTGGGTATTCCGCGCGTCCGGCTGAGTCAAATTAAACTGAATGGATTAACCAGGTCTTTACCCCTTTCCCTGATTCAAACTCACCAGGTACTGCCCCTGGAAAAAAAGCGGGATCAACTGATTTTAGCCATGGTTGACCCCTTTAATGTGCTGGCTCTGGAAGAATTAAGCCTGGCTTTTAATTGTAAAGTGGTTCCGGTGCTGATCAGCCAGCGGGATTTTGCTGCGGTCCTCCCTCAGGTAGTCAGCCTGGGTTTGCGGGATGGTTTGGAAAGCGCCGTGCAGAGTCTGATCGCGGACTCGGAACTTCAGCTGAGCGAGGAGAAAATCCGAAACAGCACGGCGGCGCCGGAAATTGAACCCCTAATGGTCAAACTGGTAAATGGGATAATCAGTCAAGGGGTGTTGCACAGGGCGAGCGATATCCATCTGGAACCAGCTGAAAAGGAACTGCGAATTCGTTATCGCATTGACGGCATCCTGGAAGGAATCATGACGCTGCCCAAATTAGTCCACGGAGCCATTGTTTCCCGACTGAAAATCA
>CAYXHK010000178.1:0-4875 GCA_964464665.1 uncultured Syntrophomonadaceae bacterium | reverse complement strand
TCCGGACGGTTTAATCAGCCGGAGATTATGGCGCAGCTGCTTAAATATGAAAACAGACATCCCGCGGGTACTCGGAACCGGGAACTTGAACCGATATTTGTGGGGAATAGTCTTTATTCGGTCAGTCAGTTTGACTTTTACTTCAGTGATCAGGTGCCCGGCAGTCTGTTTCCGATTATGGATATTGGTCCCATTGGCATTTATGTATTTCGGTTTATCGTAACTTTAGGTCTGGCCATTATTATAATTTTGATCGTGACCAATGGGCTGCTGACATACCTGGTTTCCCGGAGTATCATCAAACCGATCGATTCACTGAAACGAGCTGCCGAACAGATCAAGGAGGGCAATCTGGATTGGCCGGTGCAGTGCAAGTCGAAGGATGAGATCGGCCAGTTATGTTTGTCCTTTGAGGAGATGCGGCTTAAACTGAAAGAGTCGATTGAACGGCAGCTGCAGGAAGAAGACAATCGGAAAGAATTGATCTCCAGCATATCCCACGACTTGAAGACCCCGATCACTTCGATCAAAGGGTACACCGAGGGGATTTTGGATGGGGTTGCCGATTCGCCGGAAAAGATCCACAAGTATGCTCAAACCATTCATAACAAGGCCCTGGATATTGATAAACTGATCGACGAGTTGTTTTTATACTCCAAGTTGGATCTGCAGAAAGAACCGTTCAATTTTGAAAAGATCGATCTGCGCGAGTTCCTTGCCCAAGGCACCGAGGATCTGCAGTTTGATCTGGACAAAGCCGGCTTTAAGCTGGATTTGGACCTGGCGGAATGCCCGGTAATGGTCATCGCCGACCGGGAGAAGCTGAAAAGAGTGATCATAAACATTATGACCAACTCGATCAACTTCATGGATAAAGAAGCCGGGAAAATCGGAATCACTCTGCAGGATGGCCCGGACCAGGGATTCGCCGTCATTAAGATAGAGGATAACGGGCCGGGGATCCCCCCGGAAGCGCTACCCCATATTTTTAACCGTTTTTATCGCGTGGAACCATCACGCGGTGGGGCAGCCGGCGGAAATGGTCTGGGTCTGGCCATTGCCAGAAGGATCATCGAGGAACATGGCGGAAGCATTTGGGCGGAGAGTCTGGAAGATCGGGGAACCAGCATTTTCTTTACTCTGAAGAAAGCGCCTTAATAGAGAATAGATAATGCGCCCTGATGAAAAGCGCCATATATAATTGATAAGCGCCCTGATAAAGAAAACAAAGCGCCTTAATTGAGAAAGCGGCAAGGTGATGATCGATGCAAAAGATATTAATAATCGAAGACGATCCCAGCATCGCGGAATTGGAACGGGATTATCTGGAAAGTCACGGCTTTTTGGCGGAGATCGAGCAAAAGGGAGACGCAGGCTTAAAAAAAGCCCTGGAGAATGACTATGATTTAATCATTTTAGATTTGATGCTGCCTAAAATTGACGGATTTGAAATCTGCCGGCAAATCCGCGCGCTAAAGGATATTCCGATCCTGATGGTATCCGCTAAAAAAGAAGATATCGACAAGATCCGGGGTCTGGGCTTGGGGGCGGACGATTACATCACCAAGCCTTTCAGTCCGGGAGAGTTGGTCGCCCGGGTCAAGGCCCATCTGGCCCGCTGCGAGCGCCTTCGCGGTAACAAGGTTTCTGATAATCCGGAGATTAAGATCCGGGGACTGCAGATTGACCGGTTAGCCCACCGGGTTCTGATCAATAATGAGGAAGTCAGTCTGACCACCAAAGAGTTTGATCTGCTGCTGTTTTTAGCCTCCCATCCCAACCGGGTCTTTAGCAAGACGGAATTATTCGAGCGTTTGTGGGGTATGGATTCCTTGGGGGATACCGCCACCGTAACGGTCCACATTGGCAAGCTTCGGGAAAAAATTGAAGTCGTTCCTTCCAACCCGCAGTATATTGAAACCGTCTGGGGAGTAGGCTACCGGTTTAAAATGTAGATGACCAAAGAACAAAACCGCTCAAACAAAGCTATCTTTGCCAATCGCGTAGTTGATCAACATAGATGGTCAAAGAATCTTCATGACCATTTTTAAGTTCAGCTTAATAGATTATTAGCTGCCCAGGGAAGCAAACCCTGGGTCTGTGGTTGGCTATTGTAACCAAATGGTGGCAATAGCCGTATTATATCCCAGCAGTACTTTATTTAGGGTATCTATCCATTGGAAGGAGGGTAGAAAAAATGAGGCGTAGTGACGATTATTTATTAGAAGCAGATATTTTAAGCGGAATCTCGGAATATCTGCTGGATCAGGAAGACGGAGCGCAATTCAGAATCGAGCAGGAAGATGAAGAAGAGGCTGCCTTCCGTATGCCCCCCGGCTATTTTCCCGGTTTGCGGCGACATATCCACCGGTATAATAATCGCACCAGGGTCGCCCGCGCTCATGATCACCGTATGGGCGGGTTTACCGGATTTGCGGTTAATTTTTTAGGCACCCATATTCATCGATATATGGGCGTAACCTCGGTAGATAACAACCACCGGCATCGTTACGCCGGCTGGACGGATCGGGCGGTTGGACCCCAAAATACTCATGTTCACAACTATTCGGGCAAAACCAGTGTTGACCGAATGCACGATCATGCTTATCGTGGCCGTACCGGACGCCCGATACGATTTTAGCGGCAACGGCAGCGGCAGCCGCAGCCGCAGTTGCATAGTCACACCATATTAATCTTATCTAAATAGGGCAATCCCTACTTCGCTCGAGGTAGGGATTTTTGTGGTAAAATGGGATTGTTTAGACGGTTGGTAGGTGAGGGCAATGAAAAAAGATAAAAATAATGATCAAAATATAGAATCGCTGATTATGGTTAACCCTGAGATAAAATGTGAAGTTAGGCGGAGCACCCGAGCCAAAAGGCTTAACCTAAAAGTGGCCCAAGATAAGGTCCGGGTCTCGGTGCCTCCTAATGTATCTTACGCTGATGCCAAAGCTTTTGTCGAATCAAAAAGAGACTGGATCGTCAAACACGTAGAGGCTTGGCGAAGTCAAAATCTTAAGACCGCCCGAAAGTATGAAACCGGAGAGTATCTCCCGTTCCTAGGTCAAAGCCTTCCGCTTTTTGTCCAGAGGACGCGGACGAAGGATTCCGGGGACGGGGTAAGGTTTAGGGTCAAGGTTAAGCTTTCCGCTGAAGGTTTTTGGCTGGAAATGCCGGCAGATATCCCCCCGGAAGCATATTCTTCCATCGCGCGGGATATCCTCGTCAAGTGGTACCGTAAGCAGGCGGAAAGGATCTTTCGGAGTCGTTTGGACCATTATGCCGGCCGGATGGGCCTGCAGTACCAGCGGCTGTCCATCCGGGAGCAAAAAACTAGGTGGGGCAGCTGTTCCAGCAAAAAGACTATCAGTTTGAACTGGCGGATTGTTTTAGCCCCGGAGAAAGTAATGGATTACCTGATAGTGCACGAGTTGGCCCACCTTCGGCAGATGAACCATTCCCCCGCGTTCTGGAGCCTGGTAGAAACCTATATCCCGGACTACCGAACCTGGCGGAAGTGGCTGAAGGATAATTCGAGCACTTTGAATATTGATTAAATAGGTTGACCTATCTAGTGATAATTGAAGATAATATAGATAATTAATCCCGTATTCAGGGTTTGGACCGGAAAAGAATTCGATTCCCAAATCTTAATAGGGGGGCATTTCAATGAAGAACGTTATCTTGTTTACCACTAAAACCTGTCCCTACTGCACCAAGGCGAAAGAGTTTCTTGTGCAGCATAAAATCAGTTTCGTGGAAAAAGACATCAATGTCGACGCGGATGCCCGCAACGAACTGATCCGCCGGGATATCCGCGGAGTGCCCGCAATTCTGATCGGTGACGAGATGATAGTAGGGTTTGACCAAGCGAAGATTCTGGAACTGGTCGATCACCGGGTCGTGGAATGTGCAGAGTGTCGTACCAAGCTTAGGGTGCCCACAAACAAAGGCTCGCTCAAGGTTACCTGTCCGAAATGCAAAAATAATTTTGAATGGAAACCTTAAATGGAAAAGTAAAAGAAATTTGGTAATTTAAAACTGCACAAAATAAATGCGCTTTACATATGATTAAACAGCTAATTAATCAGCTGTTTGAGTCTTCTGCTGATCGGAAAAGAGCAGACAGAGAAAAATATAGGAGAAAATACCAATAAGATTAAGCGTTCTCGAAAAATATACATCTAAAATTAATTCCCGCTGTCCCCTGAGGGGACAGCGGGAATTAATTTTAGAGTTAAAGTAGTCCTAGTTTAACTCTATGGTAAAGGCATTATATATTTATTTAAAGAAGGATGAAAAGAATCGGTCAAGAGTTTTATGAGTTGGTAGTATATGCTAAAATGAGTATCAGGGGTTGTCGCTAGGCGGGTTAGGTCACTTTCCCGAGAGGGGAGGTGATGCCTATGGTTACATAGCCGGAGTTACTTATCTTCTAGCTGTTGATTGTAGGAGTTATTTCCTTATGTTTCGCGCATAAGAAATAGAACGACCGCCTTAATTGAGTAAGGCGGTCTAAACCCGTTTTCGGACCTACCGCCACACCAATAGCGCCTATATCAATGCCGGAGCCTGTTTTAAACACAAAGAAGAGGCGGAAGCCTATTACAGAGCGATGGTAAAGAGGCTAGATCGCTTCAACCTGGAAATAGCAGAAGAGAAAACGAAAATAATTCCATTTGGACAAAGGGCCTGGTATCAGTACAAGTGCTTAAAACACAAGAAGCCCCAAACGTTTGATTTCTTAGGCTTCACGCATTACTGTAGCCAGAGCTTAAAAGGGTACTTCCGAGTAAAGCGGAAAACCAGTAAGAAGAAATTTCGGGCCAGTATGCTAAGGGTCAAAGAGTGGATAAAAGCTAATCGTACCTT
>CAYXHK010000177.1:0-4983 GCA_964464665.1 uncultured Syntrophomonadaceae bacterium | reverse complement strand
GCGTCAACATCATGACCTATACGGTCCTGGTGTCCGGCGTTGCTGCCTTGGTTCTTTTGATTTACAACGCCGCAAGCGGCATTCCGCTCGGGGGATATCCTAAGCTTGATTGGCTGATTTTTCTCCTCAATGCCCTGCTGCCCGGCATCGGTGGGCATCTGGTGCTCAATTGGGTATTAAAGCAGGTCAAAGCGCCGGTGGCTTCTGTATCCGTGCTCGGGGAATCCGTAGGTGCGAGTCTTTTGGCTTATCTGATTTTTCAGGAGGCTTTGGGGTTGTATCAGGTCATTGGCGGCAGTTTAATCCTGTCGGGTATCGTCTTGGCCGCGAGCAGCGAGCGCTCAGTTGAAGCAGAGGGTTAGTGCTGGGAATGGGCCGGGTCTTTGATTGTTTTTTAACGATGAACAGCCTTTCCATGGGCCAGCGGAATTCTTGATCGTAATGGAGCGGGCAGCTTCGGCATTCATCGGCCGGACTAGGGCATCCGGTTCTATCAGAATTTCTGTATTTTTCCGGGGGTAAAAAACCCAGCCCAGGACTGACTCTCTAAGAAAGGAGCATAGCGATAATGCTGGATGATAACAATAATCCCCGCCCTGGATTAATGGTGAAAACCATCCTGCTGGCGGGCTTAGTCCTCTTGGTGGTGCTTTATTTTAGTGAAATGCTGACGCTGCTGAAATTTTTATACGGGATCGTATATCCGCTTTTACTCGGGGCTGCCATAGCTTACGCTATAAATATCCTGGTAGCGGGATATGAAAAAATATATTTTGCCAGGAGCAAGAATCCTTTGCTGCGCCGAACCCGGCGTGGCGTATGTATCCTGCTCGCGATTTTGACGATCATTCTGATTCTGGTTTTTTTCCTGCGGATTATTCTTCCCCAATTATACGCCACGCTTAGTCTTTTGGCTGCCAGCTTCCCGGCAGCATATAACCAGGGGATGGAGTGGGCCAGACAGCATTCGGACCAGTTACCCGGTTTACAGGAGCAGTTGGCGAAGCTGAATATGGATGGAGAGGCCGTACTGAAAAGAAGCGCGGGCGTGCTGCAGGACTGGGCATTTGGAACGTTCAGCTTCATCTACTCTATATTTAATGGTCTGGTCACGCTAACGATTGCCTTGGTTTTTGGGGTTTATGCCCTGTTTAGCAAAGAAGAGCTAAAAAAGAACTTCGATAACTTCTTCAAGGCCTATCTTAAGAACGACCGCCGGCAAAAACTGTACGCGGGCCTGCGGATTACGAATGAGACCTTTACCAATTATATTGTCGGTCAGTGTAAAGAAGCGGTTATCTTAGGCTTGCTGTGTACGATTGGAATGCTGCTGTTAAAATTTCCGTACGCCATTACCATCGGTCCGGTGATCGGGCTGACCGCCTTAATCCCAATGGTTGGGGCTTACCTCGGCGCTGCGGTTGGATTTTTTCTGATCGTTGTGGTTAACCCGTTGCAGGCCGTGTTGTTTATTGTTTTCATTATTGTTTTGCAGCAGCTGGAAGGAAATTTGATTTATCCCAAGGTGGTAGGAGAAAGCATTGGCCTGCCGGGAATTTGGGTAATAGCTGCCATTACGGTTGGCGGCGGGCTGATGGGTATCGTCGGAATGCTGCTCGGGGTGCCGGTGGCTGCTGCGGTCTATAAACTGTCCGGCAAGTCGATTGCGGCCAGACTGAGGAGCCAGTAAATCTAAAACAAGTTATTTATTTAGAAGTTTAGTTTATAGGAAAATATACCTGGGAAACTGGATCTCAGTTGGCTAGACTTACGGAAAGGCGGCGCGGCCGAATAAGCGACACCGTGGTTTTGACATAAGGCATAAAGCCAGGTCGCGTTTACTTTAAAATTTAAAACGGGATACAAAAACAAGAGCAATATGATAAAAGCATTATCTTGGCTCTTGTTTTACTTATTTTAAGTGTTATAATAGTTTCACGGAACTTATAAATATATTTTAATAATTAAACATAGCACACTCTGAGGAAAATGTCAAGAAAAAATCGGGAATACCCAGGAGGGCGATTAGAATGGTTTTGACACTCGCGAACCTTTCTGCTGGTTTAATTCAAAACCGGACGGTGGCCGAAATAGAACGCTGCAACACCTTTACGGCCCGGTTTAGCTTGACCCTGTCGCACTGTGATGCAATCGAGCTAGTGGAAACGCAGGCCAGGGCCTTAAAAAACAACGGACGCATCGAATTCAGCGGCGGGGTAATCATCAAGCTTATCAGCCAGTTTTATGACTCGCCCTATGTTAACCGGGATAACTATACCGAGACCCTGCACGACTTGCTGGAAACCTTCTACTATTTCAAAAACGAAACCGGGGATCTAATCAGCGATGATAATTTAATTGAATATATGAAAGAACGGTTTAACGACCATAATCAGGGTTCGGTAGAATTACTGGGGCAGGACCTGGTTTACCTGGTCCGTCAGGTCCGGTGTGGCTGCGCCGCAGAAAATTCAGCGGGGATTATGCGGCTGGCGGAGGAGGAAAATGGTGCTGACTCAGATTGAATCTCTGTCCATTATCAAAAGGGATATATTAAGCGGCGAATTTTAGTTTGCTTCCCTGCTGCAAGCAGCGTACGTTAAAGGGCTGCTCAGCGACTCGGACTTAGAAAACATTCAACGGCAATGTCTTGATTTATTAGCCAATCAATGCACTCGCTTCACCCGGGGCAAAAGCAGTTCTCTCAGGGTTGAGTGCGCCGAAAGTCTTTTGCAGTCGATTAATTACACTCTGGGGCTGTTTTTGAAATCCCTGCCCAACCCGGAGCGGGTAGCCGCGGAACTTTTAGAGACGCCGCTTTTGGTAATGTATCAAAAAGGAAGCGCCCGAATCAGCCGTAAAAAACATACTGCCCGGCATTTTTATGAAATGGCTATGGCCAACAAGTTAATTACCTTACACTATACCTATAACGCAACGCTAAAGCCGGAAGGGATCGGCCAATTTTTTCGGTTATACGATACTGATTTTGCGGCGCAGGAAATTCCTGCTTCGATTGATTATCAGCTTTGTAATCCGGTAACCGATTTGACCGGGATTGAGTTTATTCAAAAATATTTGGAGAACCTTTATTTAGAAAATAAATTTTGTGGAAATTTTAACCCTTTTGATCTCCACTGTCTGCTCTATGGCTTTGATACTGGCTACCCTGATTTATTGATTAATATTTTTGAAATCGTATTTACGACAGCACTTGGGTGCGTACTGATTAAGCGACCAGTGGCCAAATTGGATCTCACCGCCGACGAGGTACAGTCCCTGCGTAATCGGCTGGCACAAGATGACGCTGAATTAATCGCTTTTAAACTCCGCCAGGCAATGGAAGTCGTGTGCCGGGAATTGAAGCTGACGAGTGCCGCGCTACGGACATATCTGGAAATCAGTCTGCCGAAAATCACTTTAAACATTGTTCAAGCAGTAAAAACCGACACCTTGAGCAAAACAATCGTTATTTCGGTTAATCCCGACTTAAGCCCGAGAATTCAGTTTTCAGCCGGGCGGAGAATGGCGGACGCGGACTATCGGGAGCTGATAGAGGAACTCCTGATCTGCCGCCAGACCGCGGATAAACTGCAACTGATAAAGGAAAAGGTGAAGTCGTTTGACGATCTTGAAGAGGTACTCCTCGAGGCTCGGCTGAGCGCCGAAGAGACCTGGGCTGTTTTCGGGATGCTGGATAAGGTGGAGTTGGCCGCGCTGCTTAAGCGACATGCATATAATTCAGAAATTCAAGCCGTGGATTTAACTGAAGCCGAAACAGCATTAAGATTTAATCTAAAAGGATATCTTGCCGGTCTGCCAAAAGAAGAGCAGGATGAGATTTTGGAACTGACACAACAACTGAGTGAGCCGAATTAAGAAAACTTGGTTAAGTTGTGCAGAACGAGTGTTTCAGAATATCAAGACGAGTCAGTCAGCGCAATTATTTGAGCTGGTTAAGCAGCGATAATAATATTGGACTGAATTAAACGGTCTGCTGCATAAAGATGACACTAAACTTTGCGGCGTTTTTATTCGCAAGTGGTCAGCAGTTTAATTTTAGATCAAATCTGCAAGCTTGGAAGAATTAATGCTATAAGCAATTCTAAGCGAGTACGATTAAGGCAGGTCAACCTAAATTTGTCTTACATAAAAGAATGCCCTGCTTCAGATAATATAACCGTAATAATATTTTTGCGGAGGAGGCTAAAAGATGAAACCCCAGAGAATGGATCATCCCAACGAAGGGATTAAATGCGAGGTGAACACCTGTCATTACTACATGCAGGGGGACCATTGCTGTGCCGAAAAGATAGAGGTTCAACCCAAGAACGCCAGCGATTCCCAGGAAACGGACTGCGTAACCTTTATCCCCCAAATGAAATAAAAGGGATAAAATGATAAAAACAGCGGCTGTTGTTTAAATAGCTGCTGTTTTTGTTTGACGCATTGACGATACATTTTGCGTTAAAAGATTGCTTGATTATAACATATTGCGTCGGCAGCATGTTATAATCAAACAATTAGTTCAGGGTGCCGGAAAGGGGAGGTGGGGGATGCCCGGGAACAAGATTTTACTTGAAGTATATGACAGGTCTCCAATCAGCATTGTTTGAGGCGGTTTGCCGGATAGTTGCGGAGCAACTGAATTAACAGAGGAAACAACGGCGAACTTGGCTAAAAGCTTAACGGCGAAATATGGAAACCGAGTGGAAGTTAAGTATGTTGATACGGATTTAAAAGCCTATGGGACTTATCCCCAGGTAGATCATTTAACGCAACAGGGACATTTTTTTCCTTTGGTTTTTCTAAATCAGGAATTCCTTATGGCCGGCGGGATTGATGCGGCTAAAATCCAAAGCAGACTTGAGACTGCAATATCTGAATAGAAATATAACACTGAGATCTAGAATCGGTAAAAACTTAACCAAGTCAACCAGCCAAGTCAACCAGAGATTTGCAGGGAACAGAAACCTTAAATCT
>CAYXHK010000176.1:0-5025 GCA_964464665.1 uncultured Syntrophomonadaceae bacterium | reverse complement strand
CGATATTGATATCGACTCCACCCGGAATGATGATGGGCTGTTTCCCTATCCTGGACAAACTATTACACCTCCTACCAGACGTAACAAAGGACTTCGCCACCCAAACCATCTTTGCGGGCCTGACGATCAGTCATTATCCCCTTTGAGGTGGAGATGACGGCAATTCCCAGACCACCCAGTACACGGGGTACTTCGTCTTTTTTAGCGTATACCTTAAGGCCGGGCTTGCTGATCCGTTTGAGTCCGGTGATGACCCGGTTTTTATTGGGCCCATACTTTAAGTACAGACGCAGAATTCCCTGTTTTCCGTCATCAATATATTCGTAATCACGGATATAACCTTCTTGTTTGAAGATTTCTACCATAGCCCTTTTCGGTTTGGATGCCGGTATTTCTACTTTATCATGATAGACAATATTGGCATTTCGAATTCGGGTTAGCAGATCCGCAATCGGGTCGGTCATGACCATGTCTTTACCTCCTTAACCGCTCTTACCAACTGGCCTTGGTGACCCCGGGTATCTCACCTTTGTAGGCTAGAGTCCGGAAACAGATCCGGCAGATCCCAAACTTACGCATGTAAGCATGGGGGCGGCCACATAGTTTACACCTATTGTAAGCCCGGGTTTTAAATATCGAGGGGCGTTGTTGTTTGGCTATCATCGACTTTTTCGCCACTGTGCTTCCCTCCTTCTAGCTAATTTCCCGGTTACGCTTCTCTAAACGGCATTCCCATAAGCCGCAGCAGTTCACGGCCTTCTTCATCGGTTTTGGCCGTGGTAACCATAATAACATCCATTCCCCGCAGTTTATCGATTTTATCGTACTCGATCTCGGGGAAGATTAACTGTTCCCGAAGTCCTAAAGTATAGTTGCCCCTGCCATCAAAGGACTTAGGAGAAACCCCGCGGAAGTCGCGGACCCGGGGCAGCGTTGCATTAATGAGCTTATCCACAAACTCATACATCCGGTTACCCCGTAAGGTAACTTTACAGCCAATCGACATACCCTCTCTTAGCTTAAATCCGGCAATTGACTTCTTGGCTTTAGTAATTACTGGTCTTTGACCAGTAATCTTGGCCAGGTCGCCTACTGCGGCATCCAAAGCTTTGGAGTTCTGAATGGCCTCTCCTACTCCCATGTTCACTACTACCTTCTCTAGGCCGGGTATTTGCATTACGTTGCGGTAGCCAAATTTCTTCATCATGGCCGGTGCAACATCCGCTTTATATTTATCCTTTAGTCTGGGCATGACGGTCCTCCCTTCCAGCCCTAATTGTCAATTAGCTCGCCGCATCGTTTACAGGCCCTTGCCTGCTTACCCTCAACCAACTTCTTGGCAATTCGGGTCGGTTGCTGGCATTTGGTACACACCAGCATAGCATTGGAACTGGCTATCGTACCTTCTTTTTCAATAATTCCACCCTGTGCCAGGGCACGGGTCGGTTTGGTATGTCTTTTGGCTATCCCAATTCCTTCCACAATAATCCGGTTTTTATCCGGGTCGACCTTAATCACCTTGCCGCGTTTACCGGCATCCTTACCAGTCGTAACCAGCACCAGATCATCTTTATGCACATGCACTTTACCGGCTTTAGCTGTCCTGGGTTTACTCAAGCCTTTTCACCTCCAACCGGCTAATGATTTAGCCTCCATCTACGAAAAGCGAAACCCATCCTTCAATTATCTGATTTACAGTACCTCGGGAGCCAGAGAAACTATTTTCATAAACTCTCTTTCTCTCAGTTCACGGGCTACTGGGCCAAAAATCCGGGTGCCGCGGGGGTTATTCTGATCATTAATGATCACCGCTGCGTTTTCACTGAACTTAATGTAGGATCCATCCGGACGCCGGACTTCTTTTCTCGTTCTTACGATTACCGCCCGTACTACATCTCCCTTTTTCACTACGCCGCCAGGTGAAGCCTCTTTTACCGAGGCTACAATTACATCCCCAACTGAAGCGTAACGACGGAACGATCCTCCCAGTACCCGGATACACATCAGTTTTTTCCCACCGGTGTTATCTCCTACCCGTAAGATTGTTTGTGGTTGGATCACCGTTAAAACCTCCTCTAAACCGGGTTTGCCCATCTGATCCAGATGCTACAAACCCTTGGTTGCCTCAACAACCTCTACCACTCGCCACTGCTTATCGCGGCTAATGGGTCGAGTTTCCATAATCTTTACTACGTCGCCGATATGACACTGATTGTTCTCGTCATGGGCTTTAAACTTCTTGCTACGGCGAATCATCTTGCCGTAAAGCGAATGACGGACCAGAGTATCTACAGAAACCACTACGGTTTTATCCATCTTGTCACTGACCACTTTACCTACCCGGGTTTTACGAACTCCTCGTTGTTCCACTATAGAACCTCCTTTATCCCGCCCTCTTAGGCCTGTTGGCGGGCGAGTTCCCTTTCCCGCAGAACCGTATGTGCACGGGCGATATCTTTCCGAACCTCATTTAAGCGCATCGGGTTATCCAATTGGTTTGTAGCCAGTTGAAAACGCAGGTTAAACAGTTCATCTCTAAAGTCATTGATCCTGCGCTTAAGTTCCTCATCCGTCAAGTCACGTAACTTGTTAGCTTTCACCAACCTCACCACCCGCTTCCTCTCGTTTCACAAACTTACATTTAATCGGTAGTTTGTGCGCTGCCAGCCGCATCGCTTCTTTGGCTATTTC
The DNA here is from genome assembly GCA_964464665.1 of uncultured Syntrophomonadaceae bacterium. GTDB lineage: Bacteria > Bacillota > Ch66 > Ch66 > Ch109 > CAYXHK01. The sequence continues at coordinate 2,334 of CAYXHK010000176.1, read as the reverse complement.
CTCGGAAACCCCGGCCAACTCAAACATTACCCTGCCTGGTTTTACAACTGCTACCCAATACTCCGGTGCCCCTTTACCGCTGCCCATCCGAGTTTCCGCTGGTTTGGCGGTAACCGGTTTATCGGGAAATATTTTAATCCATACTTTACCGCCCCGCTTTATATAACGGGTCATGGCAATACGCGCTGCCTCGATCTGGCGATTAGTAATCCAAGACGGTTCCATGGCCATCAAACCATATTCACCATAAGAAACAGTGTTGCCGCGCATAGCTTTGCCAGTCATCCGGCCGCGATGCTGCCGACGGTACTTTACCCTTTTTGGTATCAGCAAACCTATTCGCCCCCTTCCAAAGCGGCTGCTTTAGGTTGAATAGCTTTGGCTTTTGGAAGCACTTCCCCTTTATAAATCCAGGTTTTAATCCCGATTTTACCATAAGTGGTGTTGGCTTCGGCAAAACCATAATCCACATCCGCCCGCAAGGTATGCAGCGGCACTTTGCCTTCGGAATACCATTCAGTTCTGGCGATTTCGGCGCCGCCGAGTCTCCCCGAACACGCGATGCGGATCCCCTCCGCTCCCATACGCATCGTCCGAAGCACCGACTGTTTCATCGCCCGCCGAAAAGAAGTCCGGCGTTCCAACTGAGAAGCAATATTTTCCGCAACCAACTGCGCGTCCAATTCCGGTTTTTTTATCTCCACGATGTTTATATTGACCTTTTTATCAGTCATTTTTTCCAGTTCTTTACGGAGGTTTTCTACCTCCGTGCCACCGCGGCCGATGACGATCCCGGGTTTTGCCGTGTGGATGGATACCTTGACACGGCTAGCCGCTCTTTCGATTTCCACGCCGGAAACTCCGGCAGCATAGAATTTCTTCTTCAGGTATTTTCGGATACGGATGTCTTCATGAAGGAGTTCTTTATAATTCTTATCGGCATACCACCGAGAACCCCAGTCTCGAATAATGCCTATCCGAAAACCGTTTGGGTGCACCTTCTGCCCCACTGGCCTACCCCTCCTTCTTTTCCCCGACTACTACCGTTATGTGGCTGGTATGTCTTTTCATCAGATCCCCACGGCCTTGAGCCCGCGGCTTATAACGCTTAAGAGTGGGTCCTTGATCCACCCAAATCCCCTGAACGTACAGATCGTCGGCTATTAAGTCCAGGTTATTCTCCGCGTTGGCAATGGCGGACTTCAAAGTTTTTTGAATTACTTCGGTAGTTGTACTGGGTACAAATTTTAAAATGGCCAGAGCCTCTTTCACCTGTTTACCCCGAATCAAGTCCACAACCTGGCGGGCTTTCCGGGGAGAGACCCGTAAATTCTTGGCTATTGCTCTTGCTTCCATTATCTCTCCTCCTGCAGCCTACTTAAGACTTGTCGATCTTTCAGTATGCGACCCGTGACCTCTAAAAAATCGGGTATTTGAAAATTCACCCAGTTTATGGCCGACCATGTCCTCCGTAATATATACCGGAACATGTTTGCGACCATCGTGAACCGCAAGGGTGTGTCCCACCATTTCAGGAAAGATGGTGGACCGTCGGGACCAGGTTTTAATCACGCGTTTGTCGCCGCTTTCATTCATTGCTTCCACTCTGGCGAACAACTTTGCGTCCACATACGGCCCCTTTTTGATGGACCTACCCATATTTCGGCTTACCTCCTTTGCGTCGTTCGGCGTCAATGCCTTAACAGTTTAGCGCCGAACTCCCAGTTTCAGTTTCTATTTGGTTCTGCGCTTAATGATCAATTTATCGGAAGCCTTAGACTTACGGGTGCGCCCGCCGATTGCGACTTTGCCCCAGGGAGTCATCGGAGCTTTGCGGCCAATGGGTGAACGTCCCTCTCCACCACCGTGGGGATGATCTACTGGATTCATTACAACCCCACGCACCGTAGGTCGAATTCCTCGCCAGCGATTTCGACCGGCTTTACCGATAGTAATGTTTTCATGGTCCAGATTCCCAACCTGACCAAGAGTGGCCCGGCAGGTGACTAACACTAAACGCATCTCACCAGAAGGAAGCCGCAAAGTCGCGTACTTGCCTTCCTTGGCCATCAACTGAATTGATTGCCCGGCGGACCGAGCAAGCTGACCGCCTTTGCCAGGTTTAAGTTCTACGTTATGGATGACGGAACCCACCGGAATGTTCTGCATAGGCAGCGCATTACCCACCTTAATATCCGCCCCGGGTCCGGAAGTTACCATATCCCCGACTTTTAAGCCATGAGGCGCCAGGATATACCGTTTCTCCCCGTCTAAGTAGTGCAAAAGGGCAATGTTGGCTGAACGGTTCGGATCATATTCAATGGTGGCAACCTT
>CAYXHK010000175.1:0-5041 GCA_964464665.1 uncultured Syntrophomonadaceae bacterium | reverse complement strand
AAAAACAGCATAATAAGTGCCGCACTCAATGAATTTGAGGAAAAGGGATTTAGCGATGCGTCTATCAGGAACATAGCCAAGAATGCCGGCATTGCTACCGGTAATCTATATCGGTATTTTAACGGCAAAGAACATTTGTTTAATTGTATTATGGAACCGGTATCCGAGCGATTCACCAGTCTTATTTTTAGTGATTTTAAAGCCGGTTCCAATAATCTACCGGTTTTAGCAGACGTGGTTGACCAGATCATGAGTTTTTATGAGCAATACAGCCGGGAATTTATGATCCTGCTGGACAAAAGCGAAGGCTCTGTCTATCAGAATTTAAAAGAAGATTTGATCAATCTGATCGAAAAACGGGTGAAAGCAGACCTTATGCCTAAATTGAAGGATGAAGGGATCATCATTGCCGACGAATTTATTTTTCGCGTGATTGCCGCAATGTTAATCGAAGGTATTGTGCGAATAGTAAAACAAGGCAAAGGAGATGACGGTAGAATAAAGAGATTGATCAGTCAGATGCTGGCCTTGAATCTTAATTATTTTGAGATAATGAAGGAAGCTCCGGTTTTCAGTCAATAAATTTTCAGTTAATAAAATAGAATGAAATTAAACATCTTTATATCTCGATTTCACATCTCAATTCTATATCTCAATAATGAGCATTAACTTGAACATTGATTTCTTGATTTAATGATCATCACTTAATGAACTGGATTTTCATGAACACCGATTATTCAGTACGCTGGAAAAGGAGCAGAAAGAGATGAAAAAAATATTAGAGAATCTGAAAACGAAAAAAATGATTTCCTACCTGGCGATCGTGCTGATATTTATTACCGGGTTCATTTTGTTTCGCAATATAGACTGGGCAGCAATGCAAAATGACCAGCCGGTTTCCGGCGCCAGTAAAGTCGCCGTTGAGATCCGCAAAGCGGAAACTTTGACCATACGGCCGGTTAGCACCTATGACGCTACGCTTTTAGCCGGGGAAGAAGGTTTGGTCGGAACGGAAATACCGGGCAAGGTTGTTCAGATCATGTTTAATGAAGGAGATACGGTGAAGAAGGGAACGCCTTTAATTGTCCTGGACAGCCGGGACCTTAACGACCAGCTGAATGCCGCCCAGGCCCAGTTGGAGGTGGCACAGGCTGCTTTGCCCAAAGCGGAAGCCAATCTGGCAATGTGCGAGCGCAATTACAATAATGCCAAAGCGCTGTTTGAGGCTGGCGCGGTTTCCCAAAACGACTTTAATGATGCTGAAACCGCCCTCAAGGTGGCCGAAGCGGACCTGAATGTTTTAAAGAGCAATCTGGCTGTGGCTCAGAGCGGGATCGACAGACTCAAGCATAACCTGGATAAGATGGTGATCAAAGCGCCGGTAGCCGGCGTTGTGGAAGAAAAGAACGTGGTAGTGGGGGCGTATGTGGCTCCCGGGTTGTCCCTGGCCATGGTGAAGGACACCTCTACCATTCAAGCCTTAATTAAGATCCCCCAGGAAGATGCCGCTAAAATAAAGGTCGGACAGAAGACCAGAGTAAGGGTAAGCAGCGACGATCAGGAATACGAAGGGACTGTGAGTTATATAAGCACAGCGGCCAGTATGGCATCCAGAACTTTTATGGCCAAAGTCGATGTGCCCAATAAGGACTACAAGCTGAAATCAGGCATCTACGCCAACGTGGATGTTGTGAGCGACAGTGAAGCCTCCGTGCTGGTTATTCCGTTGAAAGCGGTAGCCGGCAGCGAAGGAAACTACCATGTGTTTATGGAGGACAGCGGGGTGGCGCGCCGCACCGCAGTGACTCTTGGCCAAGTTTATGATGACTTGATTGAAATAAGATCCGGCCTGGACGAAGGCGCCAGCGTGATCTGCAGTAATCTTAACACGCTTCAGGATGGAGATCTGATCACGGCAGTCGCAGAGCGGGGGGAATAAAAATGTTTTTGACTGACATAAGCCTGAAGCGCCCCACTCTGACGATCGTTATTATTGTTGCCCTGATGGTAACTGGAATCGCCTCACTCATCGGTTTACCCATCAACGATTTGACCGAAGTCGATATGCCGGTCGTTTCGATCGTGGTGGTTCAGCCGGGTGTAGCGCCGGATCAGATCGAAACCAAGGTGACCCGGAAAGTGGAAGATGCGGCCGGGCAGATCTCAGGCGTGGATCAGATCAGCTCTACGGTGCGGGACAGTGTATCCGTTACCGTAGTACAGTTTATTTTGGAAAAGCCGGGAGACGAAGCGGTTCAGGAAGTGAAGGATAAAATAGGGGCCATTCGCGGTGAGTTGCCTCAGGATATCCAGGAGCCGGTAATTGCCCAATATGATATGACCGCCCAGCCGATCGTGTCGCTGGCGGTTACCGGTACGGCCGGGGATCGGGCAGTGTCGGAGGTTGTCAATCATACGATCAGCGAACGCTTAAGCACCGTGAAAGGTGTCGGCGCCGTAAATGTTTACGGCGCGCAGGAGCGGGAGATCCAGATCCTGCTGGATAAGCAAAAAATGAATGCTCTAAGCGTCACGGCTGCGGAAGTGGCCAACAGCCTGGGCGCAGACAATTTGGACATCCCCGGCGGTAAAGTCTCGGACGGTGACCGGGATATTACTCTGCAAACCACAGCCAGCATTAAAAGGGTGGAGGAGTTTGGCAAAATATCGATCGCCCGGCGAGGCGGGGATGAGATCTATGTCAGGGATATTGCTGAAGTGGCGGATGGCAGCAAAGAGATGGACAGCATCGCGCTCTATAACGGGAAAAATGCCGTTGGGATCGATGTCGTCAAGCAATCCGGCGCTAATACGGTCGACGTGGCCGACGCCATCAAGCAGGAAATAGAAAGCATTAAAAAGAATCTGCCCCAGGGGATTGCCATAGATATTGTCAAGGACAACTCGGTGATGATTCAGGAGCAGGTAACGAATGTGGGAATAACCCTTATCGAAGGATGCATCATCGCAGTACTGGTTATTTTTTTGTTTCTGGGTAATGGCGCCAGCACCGTCATCACTTCTTTGGCGCTTCCCACCTCGATTGTCGCCACCTTTATCATCATGAAGCTGATGGGTTTTACCCTCAATTTGATTACCCTAGTGGCTTTGGCGCTGTCCATCGGCTTGCTGGTCGATGATTCGATTGTAGTTATTGAAAATATCGTCCGGCATATGAAAATGGGCAAATCGCCGTTTCAGGCCGCCAAAGAAGGGACCTCGGAAATCGGCCTGGCGGTATTGGCCACTACCCTGTCGATTGTGGCGGTATTTTTGCCGGTAGCCATGATGAGCGGTATTTTGGCCAGCTACCTGCGGGAGTTCGGGCTTACCGTTGCTTTCAGCGTCCTGATATCGTTGTTTGTGTCGTTTACTCTGGTCCCCATGCTGGCTTCCCGGTATTTGGATGCTGGCGGTGAACATGGCGTAACCATAAAAGGAACGATAGGCCGGTTTTTGACCCGCTTCAACCGGTCGTTCAATCATCTGGGTAAAAACTACGCCAAGCTGTTAAAATGGTCCCTGCGGCACCGGTTGAGCGTGATGCTCATCGCCGCGGTTTTCCTGGCCTTAAGCGTCGCTATTATACCGTATTTGGGTATGTCCTTCCTGCCAGCGGAAGATAAAGGCGAAATAAGTATAACCGCTTCGCTGGATGCCGGCTTGGCCCTGGAAAGAGCCGGCGCCATGGCCCGGGAAATGGAATCGGCGGTCAAAGAGTTCCCGCAGGTGCTTTACACCTACGCCACCGTGGAAGGGGATCAAGTTGACATGTATGTCAAAGTCATCGGCAGCGATCAAAGGAAAGAGCCGATCGAAGATATTGTGGCTGGGATGAGAGGCAGCCTGCAGCAAATACCGGGGCTCAGTATTTCCATAACCGGCAACAGTTCGTTGGCCACTATCGGCAGTGTGCGCAACGAGGATTTTGTTTATCATATTACCGGGCCTGACTTTGAAGTCCTGCAGCAGTACTCGCAAACGCTGCTGCAGGCGGTTAAAGATCTGCCGGGTGCCGTGGATGTAAGTTTAAGCTATAAGACCGGCAATCCGGAGACCCAGATTCAGGTTGACCGGGATAAGGCAGCAGACCTGGGAGTCAGCCCGGCAGTGGCCGGGAGCACACTGCGGATCTTATACAACGGGGTTACTGTCGGGCAATATGAAGAAGATGGCGATCGATTTGATGTGCAGGTGAAACTGAAGCCCGAAGATCGGCAAAACCTGGGTAGTATAAGCGGCATTTACGTCCCGGGCAGCAATACAGAATATGACCAATCCATCCTGGTGCCGCTTGCCCAGGTGACGGATCTGGTATTTATGACTTCCGACTCGACCATCAACCGTTTTGACAAGGAAAGGGAGATCCAGATCTCCGCTAATGTAGTGGGCATCACGCCGGGCGATTTTGATAAAGCTTTCCATAATGCGGTTAAAGAATTCGGCATACCTGAAGGCATCAGCTTAACCGCCGACGGGATCAACTCTTTGATGGCTGAAGTTACGGATGGTATCATCATCGCTCTGATTCTCGGCGCCTTGTTCATTTTCCTGATTCTGGCGGCCCAATTTGAGAGCTTTGTCGATCCCTTGTCCATCATGTTTTCGCTCCCTCTGGCCATTATCGGAGCCGTTCTCGGGCTTATTGCGGGGCAAAAAGAGCTCAGTTTCGTGGCGATGATCGGCATCGTTCTGCTCATGGGCCTGGTAACGAAAAACGCTATCCTGCTGGTTGACTTCACCATCCAGAGGCGAAGAGAAGGGGCAAAGCGCGAGGACTCCATCCTGGACGCGGCGACCACCCGCTTAAGACCGATCATGATGACGACGCTGGCCATGATTTTCAGCATGCTGCCGATCATCCTCCAAGGCGGGGCCGGGGCCTCGTTCCGCTCGCCGATGGCCTACGCGGTAATCGGCGGTTTGATTACCTCAACGCTCTTGACCCTGATTGTGGTTCCGGTTATGTATACGTTTTTAGATGATCTAAGGAACCGGTTCAGCCGGAAACAACACGATACAACCAGTTCTCTTTAGCCGG
>CAYXHK010000174.1:0-5064 GCA_964464665.1 uncultured Syntrophomonadaceae bacterium | reverse complement strand
ATTATAGGATATACTTTCTAACTTAGTATGTCAAGATGTTATTTAGTTAAACCAAGCAGACCATTAAAAAACATTTTGAGCTGCCTAGATCCAAAACCACCGGCAGACAAGGCTGACCCCGCTGCATCAATGGCTGCTGGATCTAGTGCGGCCGGATGATCCTGTACGGGCAATACCGGGCAAAAGCGGCTAAACCTTATAGAACCTTGGTAGCTGAAAGCCGACCTCAACGATACTGCAAAACAGTTTAAGCAGTAAAAAGAGATTGGGCATAGAAATGAGGCCTTAACAAAATATAGTTGCCCCCAGTCTCGGTTATTTAGTATAATTTGATAATACTTTAGTCTCCCCGAGTCGGCTCTCGGGACTACAGGGACTTTTTGGGGGAGGTTTGCCTTATGGGAATGACAATTACTGAAAAAATCATGGCGGCTCACGCGGGGAAAACCCAAGTTGAACCTGGCGAATTAATCTACTGTCGGCTGGATGGGGTGCTAGGGAATGACATCACCACACCGGTAGCCATTAACGAATTTGATAAGCTTAGGCTTAATGGCGTTTTTGATCAAGATAAGGTCTTCTTGGTTATGGACCACTTTGCGCCCAACAAGGATATTAAGTCAGCGATGCAAATCCAGGGAGTCCGGGAATTTGCCCAAAAATTCGACATCACCAACTACTTTGAAGGCGGCCAGGTGGGAATCGAACACTGCCTGCTGCCGGAGGCGGGCCTGGTCTTGCCGGGCGATATGATTATCGGGGCCGACTCCCACACTTGTACTTATGGAGCCCTGGGCGCTTTCGCGACTGGCGTCGGCAGTACGGACATGGCGGCCGGCATGGCTACCGGCGAATGCTGGTTTAAAGTGCCGGAATCCATAAAGTTTATTTACTTTGGCCAATTGCCGGCCTGGGTAGGCGGAAAAGATCTGATCCTCTATACGATTGGACAGATCGGGGTAGACGGTGCCCGTTACCAGGCGATGGAGTTTGTCGGGGAAGCCATCCAGCAAATTGGGATGGATGGACGTTTTACCATGTGCAACATGGCGATTGAAGCCGGAGGCAAAAACGGGATTATCCCCCCGGACGAAATCACGCTGGCCTACGTCAATGACCTCACTCCACAAGGCCGTAAACGCGCCCAGAGAGAGTATCAAGTTTACCAAAGCGACCCCGATGCGAATTACAGCCAGTTATTTGAATACGATGTGGCCAAGCTGGAACCCCAAGTCGCGATTCCTCACGCCCCGGAAAACGTAAAACCGGTCAGCCAATTGACCGATATCCAGATCGACCAGGCCGTGATCGGTTCTTGCACCAACGGCCGGATGGATGATCTGCGGCTGGCTGCCGGTATCCTGAAAAATAAACAGGTAAAACCATCTGTAAGGACCCTGATTATCCCGGGCACCCCGGCCATTTATCGGCAAGCCTTAAAAGAAGGACTCCTGGAAATATTTATAGATGCCGGCGCCATAATCAGTCCGCCCACCTGTGGTCCTTGCCTGGGCGGACACATGGGCATCCTGGCTAAAGGAGAACGCGCCATCTCCACTACCAACCGCAACTTTGTGGGTCGGATGGGCCACACCGAGAGCGAGGTCTACCTGGCAAATCCGGCGGTGGCTGCTGCTTCGGCGATCCTCGGTCGCATCGCCGCCCCGGACGAAGTATTATAAAGACCAAGCATTATAAAAAGATATAAGAAGACAAGTATTTTGAGTTGAACAAGTTATGCGTTAATACAAGTATCATTGAGATAAAACAAAAAGATACAAAATAGTTTTCACAGTGAAAAGCTTTAACCCCGGATCGGTCGGTTTAATCTTGGCAACCAAAACTTAAAACCAAAACTATAAAATAAATCGTTCAGGTTTAATACCTAGTAAGGTTAAGTCAGGTCATGCAAGTCAGGTAAATAGAACTTTAAATAGACAGGAGGTGCCCGGCGCAGTTTTATCCCACTTAAGCCCAATTCCGCGGCAAAGGTTTTACCGCAGCATACGCGGTTGCGGCCTCGGATGCCGTAGGGCTTAAAATCAGCTGGCTGCAATTCCGGCAGGATAAAGGATAAAACACGCGCCCTAAGGTATGAAAATTACTGGTAAGGTCTGGCGATTCGGAAACGATGTCGACACGGATGCCATCATTCCCGCCCGCTACCTAAATACTGCAGACCACGCTGAATTGGCGAAGCACGTTATGGAAGACGCGGACCCGGAGTTCCCCAACAAAGTACAGCCGGGCGATATCATAGTGGCTGGTAAAAATTTTGGCTGCGGCAGTTCCCGGGAACACGCCCCGATCGCCATTAAAGCGGCCCACATCTCATGTGTTGTAGCCCCATCCTTTGCCCGGATTTTTTACCGCAACGCGATCAACATCGGTCTGCCCATCTTCGAATGCCCAGCCGGCACCGAAGACATCGCCGAGGGTACCACCCTGGAAATAGACGTTGATTCCGGCGTGATCCGCGATTTAAGCACCGGGAAAACTTATACCGCTACCCCTTTCCCGGAATTTATGCAAAAAGTAATTAAAAACGGCGGACTGATCGAATACGTGAGAGAGAAGGTGGCAAAAGTTGAGTAATCAGACATACCAGATTGCGGTTTTGCCTGGGGATGGCATTGGCGTGGAGATTGTTCCCGAAGCGCTGAAAGTACTTAAAAAAATCGGTGAGATCCATAACCGGCAGTTTGCCTTTAAAGAAGCCCTGATTGGCGGCGCGGCCATTGACGCGTATGGTCAGGCTCTGCCCCAAGAGACTCTGGAACTTTGCCGGCAAAGTGATGCGGTGCTTTTAGGCGCGGTAGGCGGACCCAAGTGGGATTTTCTGCCGGCCAAAGAACGTCCCGAGGCCGCGTCGCTCCTGGCTTTGCGTAAAGGACTCGGTCTTTTTGCCAATCTTCGGCCGGTTTCCGTATACCCGGCGTTAGTCGGCGCCTCTACCCTAAAACCCGACATCGTGGCTGGGGTAGACTTGATTGTTTTCCGGGAACTGACCGGCGGCTTATACTTTGGCGAAAAATCCCGGCGTCAAACCGAGGCCGGAGAAGAAGCGGTGGATACTCTGGTTTATTCCACCCTGGAAATCGAGCGTATCGCCCGTTTGGCGTTTGAGGCAGCCGGCAACCGCCGCAAAAAAGTAACCTCTGTGGACAAGGCCAACGTCCTGGAAAGTTCGCGGCTGTGGCGGGAAACCGTAACCCGGCTGGCCGCCGAATACCCGGATATTGAGTTAGAGCATATGTACGTTGATAACTGCGCCATGCAGTTAATCCGTTACCCGAAACAGTTTGACGTTATCGTTACGGAAAACATGTTTGGTGACATTCTTACCGATGAAGCCGCCATGCTCACCGGCTCGATCGGGATGCTGGCTTCCGCCAGTCTGGGTGGAAAAGTCGCCCTGTACGAACCGTCCCATGGCTCCGCGCCGGACATTGCCGGCCAGCAAAAAGCGAACCCCCTGGCTACTATTTTATCGGTCGCCATGATGCTCCGCTACTCCTTTAACCTGAATGCAGAAGCCCAGGCAATCGAACAGGCCGTCGTAGATGTTCTGAATGAAGGGTACCGCACCCCGGATCTCATGGAACCAGGCCTTAAGGCTGTCAATACAGCAGAAATGGGCGACTTGGTCGTTCAGAAACTCCGGTAGCCTTAGCCTTTAATGCTTTAAACTTAGACGTCTAAAACAACGTTTAGGATTAACGTTTAAGATTTACGAGTACACAGACGATAAGCTTTACCCAGACTAAAGTCAACTTGAACTTAAGCTGACTTGATACAAGTAAAACTTGACTCAGATAAAACTTTTGCCAAGCAAAAGCGAACAAAGCTAGACGACAATTCAGTCTCAAAATTTTAAAGCAATTTAAAATACAACATATAATGTCTATATAATAGCATCACAACCAGAACCACTTTGCATCTAAAATTAATTCCCTCTGTCCACTGAGTGGACAGAGGGAATTAATTTTAGATGCTGATTTTTCTCTTACCTTTTCGGATCAACAAAAGGAGCAGCATCCGTAATTTCTTGAGGATTACCTGCAATCTGGCATGAAGTTCTGGGATTCAAATGCCAAAAAATAGAACAAAACTTAGTCCCACTGTTTTTTAGTTTTTTTATATACTCCATATACTCTATGTTTAAAACGCCTCATGGGTAACCCTCATGAGTAACCCGTCAGTCAATTATTTAATGCCGCATCCGCCAACCCGTTGCTTACTTAGGGTTTAAGGGTTTAAGGTTTAAGCTTTACTGCTGATTAACTACCGCAGCCTGGTCCCGCCTCTTTTTTAAGGAGAGCGTAATTTACGCTGTCCAGCAAAGCCTGGAACGAAGCCTCGATAATGTTTTCGGAAACCCCCACCGTGCTCCAGGTTTTTTCCGTATCCGAGGTTTCGATTAAAACCCGCACCCTGGCGCCGGTTCCGCTTTTTTCATTCAGCACCCGCACCTTATAGTCGGTTAACCGAATCTCCTGAATCGAAGGATAGATCTGCCCTAAAGCCTTCCGCAAGGCATTATCCAAAGCATTAACCGGACCGTTGCCCTCCGCTGCCGTATGCACCACGACATCGTTGACTTTTACTTTAATCACAGCCTCAGCCGTAAAATCCGAACCATCGGTTCCCACGATGATCTGCAGCTTCTCTATTTCAAAGAAACCTTTATACTTGCCAAAAGCCTGTTTAAGCAGCAGCTCCAAGGAGGCTTCCGCCCCTTCAAACTGATACCCTTGATGCTCCAGTTCTTTGATATATTCAATAGTATTTCGGCCTTCTTCAGTGATTTCTTCCGGGTTTAAACCAAACTCCTGCGCCTTAAAGAGCAAATTGCTCACCCCAGACAACTCTGAAACCAAAACCCGCCGGCGATTACCGACCAAGTTTGGGGCCATGTGTTCGTAGGTTTCACTGTTTTTTAAGATGGCCGTAGTGAATGCTTTGGCGGCCGTAAAAGCCGGGGCAACCCAAGTGCAGGGGACGATTAATGGTTACGGCGAACGCTGCGGCAATGCCAATTTGTGTTCCATCATCCCCAACCTT
>CAYXHK010000173.1:1547-5161 GCA_964464665.1 uncultured Syntrophomonadaceae bacterium | reverse complement strand
GGGAAAGTGGGGAGCGCCTTGAAAAAAGTGTTAGTCGTAGCTTGGGTCGTGATCTTGGGACTTACACTCACCGGCGACGCTTTGGCAAATAAGTCCATCGACTTAGTGGCTTGGGGGACTAATTGCGAATCCAGCGATCCACCCGGCACCAGTTTAGATTATCTCGACCCGCAGAACCCTAATGGGGCGGTAAATGTAGGCAGTCTGGAAGTCTGGAGGAATTATCAGAATCAGTTGGAATGCAAAATAGTTAACGGGTATCCGGGTTACCAAGCCTATGTACAGGCGGAAGTAATCAACCTGACCAAGGAACCGGTTAAAATCAGCGGAGTTGATGTGAATAGCGATCGGGATGGGGTGTTGGTTAAAGTAACCGATCAGAATGGCCAAGATTTGTTAAACCGGGTAATCGATAAGAACAGTCGGATGAAGGTAAGGGTATTTACCCGAATTAAAGACGACGTGAAACAGGCGGGAGAATATAGGTTTAAGGTACAGCTTTTGTTTAACCAGAATGGGAATCGGAATTTCTCTGCGCGCTAAGAGAATTCGGCATCAGCTTTTTGAGCCTCTCCAATCGTATCCAGGCATCTCTAAACAGTAAGAATACTAAGTAAGTACGAAGACTAATTTCGCAGGATTTCGTTTTGGTTTTGACTGCGGGAGGCGGCTATCCCGCAGTTTTTTAGGTCCTGGAGCATCAGTTGGGTTCGGCTTCTTAAACCTAATTTGCGCAAAATACTGCTTACATGACATTTAACCGTTGGCTGGCTGATAAACAGTTTGCGGCCAATCTCTTTATTGGAGTCGTTTTGCAGGATCAGTTTATAGATTTCTCTTTCGCGGGGAGTTAAGGGTAGAGTGAAGGTGATGTTTTCTCCAGAATTAAGAGTCGGAGTCGAGGTTGCGTCTAGCGGAGCTGCCTTTCGTATCGAGCCGCTTTGGGTAACGCCTGGGATGCTCTGGTTGTCCACAAATATTTTTAGGGAGTTCGGGAAGCAAATTATCCCGGTACGACAACCCAACTCGACTGCTTTAACTAAGTAACAGGGCAGCATGCTTTTCTCCAGGCACCCGTCTACTCCAGCGGCAATAGCCTCGCGGGCCGCTTCGCTGTTTTCGTTGGGTACAATCATAAAAATTTTGCTATAGGGGCAGGCTTCTTTAATTTGTTTTAGCAGCAGAAAATTTTCTGCGTCCGGATTAAACTCCCCTAAAATGACGTCGGGTTGAGTTTTTTGAGCAGCGGCAAGGGTCTCAGGATTGTATTCCGCTTCGTGCGTAATCTCAAAGCAGCTTTCCGAGGAAAAAATGGCGACCAGTCCCTGGCGTACTCCCGGCAGATCACACATTATAAATAATCGGATCTTTTGCATGGCAACCATCCTTTTTTTATTTTCGCCCACAAAAAAAGCAGAATAAAGAATCCTATTTTCGGTAACCGGCCGTTCAGCTGTTGGCTGGGCCAAACAGCAGTGCCTGGCTTTGCGTTCTCTACAAAGGAGATTGCCTTTTCGGTATAGGATGAGTTGACTCAAATATAATCTTATAATCTATAAATCTATAATCCACAAATCTATAATCCATGAAAATAATACCATGGTTATTATTAACTTCCAAATTAAACCGTTCTGGGAAAACCGACAATTCTACCTAAACCGGTAGCCATATCGGCAAAATCTCAGTTGTGACCGGCTGACTTGTTTTAAATCCAGTAAGCCTTAAGCAATTCTTTAGTTCTGTTTATTGTTTGACGGGCCAACTTCGCAAAGAGCGTGGCTTTCATCTCCAGTAGAGATTAATCCGAAATGAATGTCATGGGAATCGGGGCCGTTTCTTTTCTAAAAAATTGTCGAACGAATATTTAGGTCACATGTTGGTCTTAGCAGCGATAATATCAGGTACTGCAAAGCCGCAATCTCAGGCGGGCCTGACAAACTGGGGAAATCCGGCAGCATAACTTATAAGCCCTGGGAATATGGATAGATAGAGCGTGGACTCTATTTCCTGGGGGGATAGTTTTTGGTTTTGATGCGGGTTTTTAAATTTAAGCTGGCCTGGTTTTTGAGCTTAATCTTAATTGTCTCCGTCTTATTTGGGATGCGCCAGTATTTTTTGGCTCGGGAAGCAGAAAGAGCTGTGGAAACGTGGGCCTGGGCCGTGGCAAACCGGCTGATCGTAGTTGATCCGGGACATGGCGGGATTGACCCGGGCGCGGTAGGACCAGGCGGGGTTAAGGAAAAGGATGTGGCACTGGCCATCGGCACCAAGCTGACCCGGTATTTGAGCGGGGCCGGGGCGGCGGTAATTATGACTCGGGAAGCGGACGTAGACCTCAGCGATCCGGGCAGTGGCAGTTTATTAGAAAAGAAACGCGAAGACCTGGCTCGCCGCGTAGCTTACGCTAACGAGCGCCAGGCTGAGTTGTACTTAAGCATACACGTCAATAGTTTTCCTTCATCGCGCTGGTGGGGAGCGCAAACTTTTTACCTGCGTGGCAGTGAAACGGGGAAAGCATTGGCGCAAATGATTCAGGAGGAATTAGTACGGGTAATCGGCAATGATAACCGCAGGAAGGTTAAACCAGAGATTTACTATGTGATCCAAAACGCCCAGATGACTTCGGTGATTATTGAAGTGGGCTTTATCTCTAATCCCAAAGAGGAAGCGTTGATGGCGGATCCCATCTACCAGGAAAAACTGGCGCAAGCTATTTACGCGGGGGTAGTCCGCTACTGCGGCCAGGTAGCGAATACGCGCGTCCAGTCGCCGTGAACTTAGTTTGCGGCTTGACGGGGTTGCGCGTTTTAGATTGATTTGGAAACAATGTGTTGTCAACAGTCCGACGGATTTTTGTGAGAGTTGCTTGCCGGAGTTGCGGGTAGTATGTGAGTAACCGCGCGATATAAAATAAATAAGCGTTTAAGAGCGGGGGCGTCGGTTCTGAGCGACTTAGCTAGAAGCTAGCTGTGGCAGGAACGGACGTTTTTTGTTGTTACCTTGGTTTGTTGTTTGATTTCCCTTTTTCAGGATACCCGCCGAGAATCCTCCCTATTTCAATGGGGAGATGAAAGGCGTCTGTTACTATCCGTATTTAAAAAAATCTCTGCTTTTAAAGTATGAACTAATATTTTATGCTATACTATATGTATGAGTAAAAGCAATTTAAAATACGCTAGAACCTGTGTATATAACGTCAATTATCATATCGTTTGGTCAACAAAATACCGCCGGAAAATTTTAACGGACGAAATAGCTCTTTATCTTAAAGAACTCTTTCAAGAAATAGCGACTAGCAAAGAATTCGAAGTTGTGCTGGCTGAGATAGGCGAACAAGATCATGTGCATGTGTTTGCTTCAGCTCACCCAAAAATAAGTCCATCGTATATCGTCAAAATGCTCAAGGGTATTTCCGGCAGACAGTTATTTCTTAAATATCCGGAAATTAAAGAAAAACTGGGGAAAGGACATCTGTGGAATTCTAGTTTTTATCTTGAAACAATCGGGTCTATTTCCGAGGAGACAATCAAGAAATATATTGAAAGCCAGAACCCTAAAGGATGATATTATGTTATATCTCACCGCAAAAAATAAATTAGCTCCTACACCAGAGC
>CAYXHK010000173.1:0-1447 GCA_964464665.1 uncultured Syntrophomonadaceae bacterium | reverse complement strand
GCTGAAGCAAGTGAGGAAGGGTTGAGGTGGGGGTATTCTACTGAGAAATTGATAAAATACAAATGTCAAACATCAGACGTTAAACATCGAACATCAAATATCAGACATCAAAAAACAAACAATTATCCTGACGAATTGGAGGAAAGACAAGTGACTTTACCCCTGGAAGGAATAAGGGTTTTAGATTTATCGCAGCTGTTGCCGGGTTCTTTATGCACTCAGATTCTGGCGGACTTAGGGGCGCAAGTGCTCAAAATAGAGAACCCTAAGACGGGAGATGGATTTCGCTGGACCCCGCCGTTGGTTAAAACCCTGGGCAGTTTTTTTCACGTTACCAATCGCAACAAGCAGGGGATGAAACTGAATCTGCGTGACCCGGCCGGCCGGGAAATTTTTCTGAAAATGGTTCCCCAAGCTGACGTTCTGCTGGATAACTTTCGGCCGGGAGCTATGCAGCGCATGGGACTCGGTTACGAAGACCTGAAAAAAATTAATCCCCGATTGATTTATTGTTCTTTGACTGGTTTTGGCCAGACTGGGCCTTATCGTGACCGTGCGGCGCACGACCTAAATTTTCTAAGTATTGCCGGGGTGTTGGATTTACTGGGGGAAAAAGGGGGCCGGCCGGTTGTCCCGGCGGTACAGATGGCCGGGGCCGGCGGCGGAAGTCTGAATGCAGCCTTGGGGATTATGGCTTCTCTGTTTCGCCGGGAGCGGACCGGGGCCGGGCAGTACTTGGACGTGGCCATTTTGGACGGACTGAATCCGTTTATCGCCTTGACTATGTCGCAGTATCTGGCCAACGGGGAACTGCCGAAGCGCGGTGAAACCCTGGTTGGCGGCGGTTACGCCTTTTATAACGTCTATCAAACGAAGGATGGTAAGTTTTTGGCTTTAGGCGCTTTGGAAGAGAAGTTTTGGCAGGAATTCTGCAAAGCGATTGGCCGGGAAGATCTGATCGAAGAGCAGTTTGTGCCCAGCCCCCGGCAGGATGAAGTAATCGAAGAGGTGCGGGGGATCATTATCCAAAAAACGCGCCAGGAGTGGGAGGATTTGCTCAGCCAGTACGATACTTGCTTCTCCCCGGTGAATACGGCGGCGGAGGCTTTGCAGGACCCTCAGATTCAGCATCGGGCTTTATGGTTTCTCGGTCAACACCCGGTAGATGGGGAGGTGGGCCAGATGAATTTTCCGATCAAGTTTTCGGAGGATCAGCCGGGTTGGCGCATGCCTCCGCCCAGTTTTGGGGAGCATACAGAAAAAGTATTGAAGGAACTGGGTTACAGTGATGCTGAAATCGCTGACTTGGCCGCCCAGGGGATTATTTAGCAGTGACTATTTAGCGGTGAACTATGATTGAGGTGCCAAAAGGTTAAATATTAATTAGCACCTTAATCAGAAAAATACAATCCCAATTAAACGGCATCTAGGCTGGCAAAGTGGAGAA
>CAYXHK010000172.1:0-5162 GCA_964464665.1 uncultured Syntrophomonadaceae bacterium | reverse complement strand
TCCAGGATATGGTCGGATTTATTGATTTCGGCAATGGTCATTTACTTCACCTCTTTCAAGGCCTCGGTCACCTTTTGGGCGATATCCGCCGGCACCCATGATTTCCAGGTATCCGGGTATTTATTCAGGAAGTAGATGGCCGCAGCCTCGGATTCAACCTGGTTGTCATTCATATAAGCCAGGAAATCGTTATTTTCCTCCAGGCTGGTCTGGTATTTCTTAATAAATTCAACAATTTCCGGAGCGTTCGCGCGCACATCGACATGGATTCCTTTCAGTACCTTGGCGGCCGGGTAGGCACAGCCCCGGTTGTTGGGGTCATCATACACCGCCGGGTCGTAAGGCGGTTCCTCCAGCATGGTCATATCCATCAGTCCCATTATCCAAGTAGGCTCCCAGTAATAACCGACCCAAGGCTGCCCCCGGTCATAAGCGGTGACCATGGAAGTGGCTAGTGCCGTGTCGGATCCGGTGCTGAAAGTATTGAAGGTGGTATTCAGTCCGTAGGTCTTAAGTTTGGTCTCGTTGATCTCCGTCACGCCCCACCCGGGAGGACTGTTGTGGAAACGTCCTTTGGTGGGTACTTCCGGGTCTTTGAAAAGCCGCCAGTATTTCGGCAGGTCAGCGACCGATTTAAGGTCCGGGGCTACCGCCTCTATACCCCGGGCCGGATCACCCTTGATCATATAAGTCGGCACATACCAGCCTTGAGGTGCATCGGGATAATTAGAACCAAGGTCTAAAACTGTGCCCCCAGCCAAGGCGTTGTTCCAGACTTCTTCGTAGTTATCCTTCCATACCTCCATCGTGATATCAATCTCGCCGGATGGCATTCCCTGCAACAAAGGTAGGGTTTCGCCAAAGACATATCTGGGCTCGGGATAGCCGTAGCCGTGTTCAATTATGAATCCGGCAATGCGATTGTGAACCTTGACGCTGTCCCAGCTTACGTCGGCCATCACGAACTGCTCCTTGTCCGATGCCGACTGATTGCCAGTACCACAGCCGGTCAAGGCCACTCCCATGAAGACCATGACCAAAGCGGCTAAAAGTATGGTCCTGGTCTTAGGCGATAATTTGGATAATACGCTCATTGAAAATTAAACCTCCTCCAGATCCGAGTTCACGGTCGGGTGGGGGAAGCAGGAGAGAAGGAAATGTAGGTATAGAAATCAAGACCTGTTTCCGTAAAAACGAATACGGTGAAATAAAGCTATAATGCTCCAATACCTGAAATCCCATCTCGCCTACGAGGTTAGCTGACGGACTCGGGCCTGGGATAGCCCTATTCCTTGATTCCGGCGCCGCCGGAATCCGGAAATTCGCCCCAAATTATGGTTCCCCCGTGCTCCCGTAAAGGAACTTCGGCTTTTTAATTCATACTTATATTTTAAATGACTTGAGGGCTGAGTTCAAAATTAAGAATCCACTAAAATTGGAGACAATTCCGAATTAATGAGGGTTAATCCCAGATTAGAAGGCGATAATGCATTAAATACTAGCTTTTCCTCCCGATAAGCCATGCAGCATAGATGTTTGACAGCTTACTTTGTCAAGGAAAAAGTGAAGGTTGTTATTCATCATCGCTTCATGGTATCGTTTAAATAATGATTATTGCTGGATTAATACAAGGACGGCCGGATTATCCGGAGGAGATTAATCAAGAGGAAGGCGGTTTTGTGTATTTATGAATAAAATTGGTTTCACTTTTTCCGGTAAACCGAAAAAGAGCAAATGGAAAAAGGTTTTGCAGGCATTCGGAATAATCGCTGCCTTTATGGTCATTTTCATGATAGTTAGTTCAATCTTACACGCTACTTATTATAAGGGAAAATATGAACAAATAAGCCCTTATGGTCAGCTGGTTATGGTTGATGACGGGCAGATGCACGTCTATGCAATGGGCCATGGCGAACCAACCGTCGTATTGCTTCCGGGGATGGGAGTGGGGCTTCCCTCGGCCGATTTTGGCCCTCTCATGCGAAAGCTCAGTGAAAAATATACGGTTGTCTGCGTTGATTATTTTGGGGTCGGATTCAGCAGTCAAACCACAAAACCGCGAACCGCTGAAAACTACGTTGAAGAAATTAGAAGCGCGCTCAGCAAGGCCGGTTATAAAGCGCCGTACGTTTTAATGGCCCATTCTATATCCAGTGTTTACAGTGAGTACTATGCGTCGAAATATCCTCACGAAGTTCAGACGATTATCTCTTTGGACGGTACCTCTACGGCCTACTATGCGGAAACGCCTTCTATAGTAAATGCGGTTCTGCCCGTTGCGAAGTTTCAGCAAAACATCGGGTTTACTTCTCTGCTGGCGCCTTTAGCCACTAATGAGGAAGATCTGCTGGCAAACGGATATACCGAAAAAGAGATCAGCGATATGCTTGCTTTTGCCGGTTTTTCCATGAATGATACGGTTATCGCCCAGATGGCAAACTCTGGGGAATTTATAAAACAGACTATGAATTTACCTTATCCGGCAACTGTACCCTATTTAAAAATAATCTCCCGGCAAACTTATGAAACGCCAAACAAACAGCTTAACATCACGCCGCAGGAGTATCAGGAGAACCATCTGCGGCGGATTGGCCAGCCGGCAAATTATGAAATACTTGAGGGCACCCATTTCATTTATCTGAACAACGTTGACCAGATTGCAGCAATTACTGATAAATTTTTACTGGATAAGGCCATAGTAAATGGCGGTTTGACTGCCTCCAGCGATGCCTCGCAAGCGGACGGGGAAGATACTGCGGGATATGCAACATACAAATCTGATGTTTATAAAATTTCCCTTAAATATGCAGCAGATTGGAAGCTTAACCCCAATTTCTTTGAAAGGTATGGGGGCAATAACGGCTTTTTCCAGGTAAGCGCCATTAATGGTGAGAGTCTGTCCATCGATCAAGTCGCCCAGGACCAAGCGTTTCATAAGCTAAAACCCTACGGTTCAGCCCCGCAAATTTTTAAACGCACAATTGGCGGTCAGGAGGCCCGGCTTTTTTTGCCTTCGAATGACCAGCCCAGGGAAATGCAAAACCAGGCCGGATTGATTGTCAAATACCCGACTGCAATCAGAATTGATGATTCATTATATAATTACTTCGTTTTATGGGCGGATAAAGCGCATATAGAACAGCTCTGCAGCACCTTGTCTTTCCTGTAGGGAGGGTGACCCATAGTGATAAAAGATAAAATTATGAATAACCACTCATGCCCGCAAGGCACGGAATGAACAATCAGCCCCTTGGCGTTTTCATAACTTATACGGCGAACGTTTACGGCGTTATTTGGCGCTGATGTTCACATACTTTCGGTGCTTCCCGTTTGAAATTCTTATGTATTTGTTTACCATTTTCGCACATCTCTTGAAGTCTATTTCATTATCGCGGAATACTTGTCACCGGAATAATATTGGTATACTATTTAGCATATAATTGGAAATAGATGTTGAGTATAGTTTAGGAGGCAAAGCCGTTGTTTAAGGGTCGAAATGGGTGGCGTCAGATTGGCAAAGTGATTATCAGCATCCTGCTGCTGTTTAATCTTGCTCTGGGAGTTTTTGTTTTTACTAATTATCCGGAAATTAATCGGTTATTTAAAATAACGGCTCTGATCAAGACGAATGCCCTTGAGCCCGCAACAACAACGGAAATGTATGAGGGGTCTTTGCGGGGAATTGTAAATTCGCTGCAGGACCCGTACTCGAATTATTTAAGCGCCAGCGAGTATGCAGACTTGGTTATTCATATCCAGGGCAGCTTTGGCGGATTGGGAATAGTCGTTGGTTTACGGGATAACCGTCTAACCGTAGCTGCTCCGCCTTTTAAGGGAACCCCGGCTGAAAAGGCGGATATCAGGACCGGCGATGTGATAATTGGGATCGATGGCCGTAAAACCGAGGGCATAGATTTAGATACCGCGATTGCCCTGATGCGGGGACAGCCTGGAACCGAGGTGCAGCTGAGTGTGGAAAGAGTAGGCGAACCACAGCCCCTGGAGAAAACCCTTACCCGGGATATAATTAATATTCCAAGTGTTGAAAGCAAGCTAATCGAAAGCGACGAACGGATTGGCTACATTCGGCTGTATAATTTCAGCGGTAATTCCAACCGGGAATTCAATGAGGCTCTGGATGACCTGACGGCCCAAGGCATCAAAGCCCTGGTGTTTGATCTGAGAAATAACGGGGGCGGAGATTTCGGCGTTTCCCTGGAAGTAGCCGAGCACTTTGTTCCCAAGGGGCCTATAGTCCGGGTGGTTGGCAGGGATAAGCGGGAAGATATTTATGAAGCGGACGGGAATATACTGGGGGTTCCTCTGGCCGTGCTGGTAAACGACATGAGCGCGAGCGCCTCGGAGATCGTGGCTGGGGCGATCAAAGACACCGGATCGGGAGTTTTAGTCGGCACCAAGACCTATGGCAAAGGTTTGGTGCAGGCGGTGTATCCCTTAAATGGCGGAGCCGGGCTTAAACTGACCACCCATAAATACCTGACGCCTAATGGAAATGATATCAACCAAAAAGGAATTGAGCCGGACGTGGCAGTCGATATGCCGCTCGACAGTCCGCGGGATGTACAGTTGGCTAAAGCCGTCGAAGTGCTGCAGAATAAAATTTAAACCGGAAACTCTAATTTAGCAGACTGAGATTTTAAAAGGTCAACGCTGACAGACTAAGATTAAACAGGATAGATCTACAGACTTAAACCTAATCAATCTAACCTCGGCAGACAAAAGCAGACGAAGGCAGACAAGATTTAATTCAGTCTGACTTAAGCAGACATAAATTCAAACGGGGTCCAATTCTGTTTAAACAGTCTACAACTCAGCTAAGCTTAGGGATGTTATCTAGATATAATGAGCGCTGACTCCAGCCGGTGTTTGGCGCTTAACTTTTTCCCGGCCCAAAGCAGGCCGGCCGCAGCAAAGGAAGCGGGGGGTGAGCATTTGAATGCCGGGACGAAACTGCTGGCATACATTCTGCAATTATGCGGAGCCGTAGTCTTGTCGCCAATTTTCTGGGTGCTGGTAGGCATTGTCGGCTATCAGTATGCTCGGATGAGCCGCCTGAAAACCCAACTGTTTGGGGTTTCGGATCTCTCGGTAATTAAGGTCACTCTAAGCTCGACTTTGTTTGGCATTATCGGGGGGGTATT
>CAYXHK010000171.1:1671-5172 GCA_964464665.1 uncultured Syntrophomonadaceae bacterium | reverse complement strand
CGGGTAGCAGTGAGTGGGATAGGCCACCGCTTCTAAACGCACCGGTCTTCGCGCCACCAAGTCTTCTATAACATGCCCGCCCCCGTACAGGAAGCGGCCAGGACCGTTCTTGTTCGCCGGGTCGCTGTCGGGAATTTCCGTGGCCCCTAGATAAGCATCTACTGCGGCTATCCCGCCGTAAGCCAAAACCCCGTTTAACCAAACCTTATTCATGCGCATCCGGGGCTTGGCGTGCCCAAAGTTTAGAAACACCCCGGAAGAACACATCGTGCCAAAAGTCCCGGTCGTAACCACGTCGACCTCCCGGGCCACTTGCTCGACTCCTTTTTTTTCGACTAAGCCAATAACTTCTTCAGCCGTTACCACCACGGCTTGGCCTTTTTTAATCTTCTCGTTGATTTCCGCATAAGTGCGTCGAAATCCCATTTAGCGCTCCCTCCTCTATTGACTCTCTATCTGGACAAATCCTGGCTCTCCAGCAAAACCATTCTGCTTAAGCCACCGCCGGTTATTTCGGGATTGGCCGATGGCTCCTTTACCGAAAAATCAATCAACTGTTATTCTATAAGCAACTTATCTTAAACTTATCTAAGCCTGCTTATGCCGTACTCTGTCGCCGCACTCTGTTAGTGTGCTTTTCTAAGCGCTGGCTTATCACGCTCTGTACTGTCCTTAATGTGCTCAATTCACCCGGGTGCCTACCAGTTCCAAAGCCTTCAAGACCCCGGCTCGGGCATCGGCGGCATAGGCGTGGGCGCCGATTTTCTCGGCATATTCCGGGGTAACCACAGCTCCCCCGATCATTACCCTAGTCGGCAGGCTTCGCTTTTCCACCTCGGCTACTACTTCCGCCATCCGCGGCATGGTCGTGGTCATCAAAGCGCTAAGCCCGATCAGTTCCGCCTTTTCCTTTTCCGCGACCGCCAGAATTTCGGCCGTGGGTACGTCCTTCCCTAAGTCAATCACTTCAAAGCCATAGTTCTCCAACATAATCGCCACAATATTCTTGCCGATATCGTGGATATCCCCCTGCACCGTGGCCAAAACGATTTTGCCCACGCTCAGCTGCTTACCGCTACTGCTAAGGAGCGGCCGAAGCAAAGCGAAGCCGGCCTTCATGGTTTCAGCGCCCAAGATTAATTGGGGCAGAAAAAAGGTTTGCGCTTCATAACGCTTGCCTACCTCTTCGATACCGGGAATCATGGCCTGATTCACTAGGGTCAGCGGTTCCAGACCAAAATCCAGCGCCCGTTTGATCAATTCTGTAATACCCGTTCGGTTGCCGTCAATGATGGCTTGAAACACCTGGCGCTGTAATTCTCCCCCCAGCGTTGGTTTTGGTTGGACACCCGGGGCTAAAGTCCCGTTAACCGCTGCCGTTGGTGTTGTTGGTACAACTGGTGCCGCGTCGCTCTTTTCTCCTGAGCCGATGCTAACCGCTGCCGCTGGTGCCGTCTCACTCGTTCCCCTTGCGCCGGCGGCAGCCGGCGACGCCGGGAGGACTGCTGCTACCCCGCTTGGCGCAGCACTCGTTTTGAAATCCCGAAACTCCTCAATATATCGGCCGCAGTATTCATCCTGGTTTGTTAAAACCGCCGCGGCGGTTAGAGCTTCGCGCATTCGCTGCTCATAAGGATTCATTATGGGCAAATCGAGACCAAAACCGACAGCCATGGCTAAAAAGGCCGCATTCAAAATTTCCCGGGCCGGGAGGCCGTGGGAAACATTGCTTACCCCCAACACCGTCTTAACCCCCAGTTCCTGTTTAACCAGCTGCACGCCCTTGAGGGTTTCGAGCACCTGCACCTGCTGCGCGCTGGCAGTCTGCACTAAACAATCTATATAAACGTCTTCCTTAGCGATTCCTTGTTCCACAGCCGCTTGGACAATTCGCTGCGCTACGCTCGCCCGTTCGGCAGCCGTAGCTGGAATCCCCCGCTCATCCAGGGTTAAGCCCAAAACCGCTGCGCCATACCGCTTGGCTAAAGGGAGAATCGTCTGCAGGCTCTTGGCCTCGCCATTAACCGAATTAATTAAGGCTTTGCCCGCAAAAGCCTTGAGCCCCGCCTCAATCGCCTGCGGATTGGCCGAATCAATGACCAGCGGCACATCGACTGCGGCTTGAATCTGCATAACCGCCTTTTGCATCGCAGCCGGCTCGTCAATTCCCGGCACACCCATATTCACATCTAAAATCGGAGCCCCGGCTTCAACTTGGCTGCGCGCCTCCTGCAGAACCATCTGCATCCGGCCTTCCCGAATATCTTCGGCTAATTTTTTGCGGGCAGTAGGGTTGATCCGCTCGCCCACAAACACGGGCGAACCTCCTCCCACGATTACGGTGCGCGAGCGGCTGGTCAAGCCGGAAATCCCCAGCGGTTCCCGCACTGCTGGTGGTTTGCCGCGTAAAACCTGACTGATGGCTTGAATATGTTCCGGAGTGGTACCGCAGCAACCGCCGATGATCCAGGCCCCAGTTTCCAACAGTTTTAAAGCGTAGCTCGCCATAGTTTCCGGAGTTTGCTCAAATACAGTCCGGCCGTCCAGCAGTTTGGGCAGCCCGGCATTCGGCTGCACCACCAACGGCCGGCTGGTTACCTGGGCCATTTCTTTTAAGACCGCGAGCAGTTCCGCGGCCCCCCCCGAACAGTTGGCACCTACCGCATCCGCGCCTAAAGTACTAAGCACAATGGCTGAGGTCTTAGGATCGGTCCCCATAACGGTTCGGCCGTTCGGCTCAAAGGTCATCTGGGCCAAAACCGGGAGATTGGTGTTTTCTTTTACCGCAATCAGGGCGGCTCGAATTTCCTGGAGGTCTGACATGGTCTCCAGACTGATCAGATCCGCGCCAGCTTCCGCTGCGGCCTGCGCCTGCTCGGCAAATGCCGCATAAAAATCATCAAACGTCGCGGCCCCGTAAGGCGCGCTCAGCAAACCGGTCGGACCCATAGATACCGCGACCAGTCCACGCTCGCCGGCTGCAGCCTTAGCTAAACGAACCGCGGCCTGGTTGATCTCCCTGACCCGTTCCGCCAGCCCATACTCGCCCAGTTTATAGCGGTTGCCCCCAAAGGTATTGGTTTGGATGATACCCGCCCCGGCCGCCAGATAAGCCTGGTGCACTGCCTGAACCGCCTGGGGATCCCGGACATTCAACCATTCGGGGCATTCCCCCGGCTTAAGGCCCCGAGCCTGCAGCATCGTCCCCATGGCTCCGTCTAAAACTAAAACCTGTTTTGCGGTCCAACTCCGTAATAATTTACTGGTTGATTCCAATAATCTTCAACTGCCTTTCAAGGATATTCCCGGCTCAGGCCAAAAATGCCGCAATCCAACCCTTCGCTACCTAAGCTTAATTATCCGGGGAAATAAAAAAACCCTTCGACAAGAAGGGGTTTTAAACAATTTGACCCTTCCTCTCATCTGTCAGAATACAATTATTCTGTGGGAATTGGCACCAAGGACTGCCGGGTCGATACTTTCACGCCCCAGTCGTCTGGT
>CAYXHK010000171.1:0-1661 GCA_964464665.1 uncultured Syntrophomonadaceae bacterium | reverse complement strand
CCGGTTGCCGGGTTTCATCGGGCCCGTCCCTCCGCCTCTCTGGATAAGAGTAAATATTTACTTATGCAATTGGTTAAACCTATGCCGATCTCCACTATTCCCATTTCCGCGCTAATTGGGCGGGTTCTCTTTTTTCGGGACTTCTTCGATTTCTTTAACTTCTTCCTCGATCTGCTTCTTAATATCTACCGATGCCCGTTTAAACTCATTAATACTTTTACCCAGCGAGCGTCCGACTTCGGGCAGCTTTCCGGGACCGAAGATTATCAGGGCGATGGCCAAGACTAAAATCAGTTCCCATGGTCCTACGCTGCCGATAAATCCAAATACTGACACTCGATCACCTCCTGCTTAATCAACATCATTTAATACTTTATCACTTACGCTTAAATAATACTAGATATTCTTAAAAAAGAAACTTGGTATTTCGACCCCTTTTTTCAAGTTAAGGCTAAACCTGCAGGATAATGCCCGGCTAATATAAAGAGCAGCCAGATTTAACCGGCGGTCCGACCAAGTGCTGCTTATTGACCAAATAGTGGAAGAAGCCTATAATAAAAATGTACATCTAGTTTATTCCGGTTGTCAAAGCCTTTTGATATCCCGAAAAAAGGGGGCGCTGGGGATGCTGGTTCGTAAAGCGGTTATACCAGCTGGCGGATGGGGAACCCGCCTGTTGCCGGCTACTAAAGCCCTGCCCAAAGAAATGCTGCCACTGGTTGATAAACCCGCCATTCAATATGTAGTAGAAGAAGCCGTTGCTTCTGGCATAACCGATCTGATTATGGTTATTCGCCAAGATTGGACCGTTATTGAAGACCATTTCTCGTCCGCTGAGGAATTAGAAGCCCTGCTCTTCCAAAGGGGAAAACATGATCTCCTGCAAATTGTCAAACAAATCAGTGCGCTGGCCAACATTCGCTTTATCCGTCAAAAATATCCCAGGGGCTTAGGGGATGCGGTCGGGGCGGCTAAAGAACTGGTTGGCGATGAACCGTTTGCCGTTCTTTTGCCAGACGATATTATCACAGCTCCGGTCCCCTGCTTAAAACAAATGCTCGATTTATACGCGCAGTTACAGG
The DNA here is from genome assembly GCA_964464665.1 of uncultured Syntrophomonadaceae bacterium. Taxonomy (GTDB): domain Bacteria; phylum Bacillota; class Ch66; order Ch66; family Ch109; genus CAYXHK01. Next base: position 579 of record CAYXHK010000171.1, on the reverse strand, counting down.
CACCGCTCGTTGCGGTACAAGAGGTGCCGGATGAAGACCTGCTGCGGTACGGGATGGCCCAACCGGCCACAGATGATTACCTTTGCTGCTTGGTTAAAGGTTTTGAGGAAAAACCAAAGCACAAGCTCAGCCCCGTCAACCTGGCGATTATTGGCCGTTATATTTTAAGCCCGGCCATTTTTTCGTTGCTCGATAAAGCCACCCCCGGCCTCAACGGAGAAATCCAGCTAACCGATTCCCTTAATCTTCTGGCCCAAACGGAAAAGATTTACGCTTACCGCTTTTACGGAACGCGGTTTGACGTGGGCGACAAACTGGGGTTTATCATGGCCAATTTGACCTTCGCCCTGCAAAGACCAGAATTAAGAGCCCAACTTCTGCGTCACTTAGACGACTTAACCAGCAGCCGACGATTTAGGGAACTGTTAAAAATGGAAGAAACCCTAGGGGCAACACCTAGAACACCTGCAGCACCTCCAAAAAAAATGCCTTCACTTCCCCAGGACTCAAATCACCAGAAAGTTTGGGTGTAGCAACCGTTGCTTTCCTTTCTGTCCCTCGCTGAAAAACGCCGGTTAC
>CAYXHK010000170.1:0-5173 GCA_964464665.1 uncultured Syntrophomonadaceae bacterium | reverse complement strand
AAATCGCCGGGATGGTACAGCGGGAAGAACCAGCCGCAGACATTATCCAATCCATGATGCGGGAAGCACAGCAAGTTATGGAAAGACTATGGAGGGAACAGGCGTGAAGATAGGCTTTGTTTTTCCGGGGCAGGGTTCCCAGTATGTAGGGATGGGCAAAGATTTAGCGGAAAAGTATCCGGCAGCGGCCCAGGTCTTTGCGCAGGCCGATCGGGAATTAGGTTTTTCGATTTCCCGGTATTGTTTTGAGGGACCAGAGGAAGAATTGGTGCAAAACGATATCGTGCAGCCCGCGATTTTGGTTACAAGTGTTGCCGCTCTGGCGGTTTTGACCGAAGCCGGGGTGAGGCCCGAGGTCGTGGCCGGCCTGAGCGTTGGCGAGTATACCGCTTTGGTTGCGGCCGGAACTCTGACTTTTTTCGATGCCTTAAAGCTGGTGCGGCAGCGCGGCTTGATCATGCGGGAAGCTTTGCCGCCGGGTGTAGGGGCGATGCTCGCAATAATTGGCGTATCCCGGGAGCAGGTGCAGAAGATGTGTGCGGAAGTCACGCCGCTGGGCCTGGTGGAACCGTGTAACTATAACTGTCCCGGTCAGATCGTGGTTGGCGGGGTCTTGCCGGCCATCGAGGCTTTAGAAAAGCTAGCGTTAGGGCGCGGAGCCCGCAAAGCAGTGCGTGTAGCCATGAGTTCACCGTCCCACTGCCGTCTGCTGCAGCCGGCCGCGGAGCAGTTTTCCCATAGTTTAAACGGGGTTGAATGGCGGGACGCGCAAATCCCGGTGCTGTCAAATGCAGACGCTAAGGCCAGTAGATCGGCAGCCAGGCTGCAGTTCAATATTGCCCGGCAGCTTAGCCAGGCGGTACTTTGGGAAGACGAAATCTTGGAAATGGAAAAAATGGGGATTACCCACTTGATCGAGGTTGGCCCGGGGCATACACTCAGCGGTTTTGGCCGAAAAACTACGCGCCGGATCAAATCGGTCAATGTGGAGGATGTGGCCAGCCTGAATGAGGTTTTGGCCTTGACAGCGGAAGCGAAAGGTGGTGAAAAAGTAAGCTGATGTTAGGTTTTGCAGAAAATATGCTAGAGGGCAAGGTAGCTTTAGTTACCGGGGCTGCTCAAGGCATTGGACAGGCAATTGCTTTTAATCTGGCGGCAGCCGGAGCAAAAGTAGTCATAAATGATTTTGGTCAAGAGACGGCTGCGGCAGCCGTGGTGGATACTATCACCCAAAAAGGTGGGGAGGCTCTGGCCATAATGGCCAATGTGGCGGACCGACAGCAAACTGAGGAAATGATTAAACAGGTGGTCGGAAGATTCGGCCGGATTGATATTTTGGTTAACAACGCCGGGATTACCCGGGACGGTTTGTTGGCCACCATGTCGGAAAGCGACTGGGATCTAGTACTGTCGGTAAATCTGAAAGGGGCTTTTAACTGCAGCAAGGCGGTTATCCGGCCGATGATCAAAGCCCGCGGGGGTAGGATTATCAGTATCAGTTCCGTATCCGGACTGATGGGTAACGCGGGTCAGACTAATTATGCGGCATCAAAAGCGGGGCTAATCGGTTTCTCGAAGTCTTTAGCACGTGAAGCGGCCTCTCGCGGGATCACGGTGAACGTGGTCGCCCCCGGTTTGGTCGATACGCATATCAAGGATCATTTAACCGAAGAAGCGGAGAACCGTTTGAAACAACAGATTCCCTTGGGCCGGCTGGGATTGCCGGAGGATATTGCGGCCATGGTTACCTACTTGGCCTCGCCAATGGCCGGTTATATCACTGGTCAGGTAATTGCCGTAGACGGCGGCATGGCCATGTAGCCAATTGAAACGGCGGCATGGCGATGAACCAATTAAAACGTCGGTATGGCGATGTAGCTGACTGAACCGACAACTCAACTGATAACCTAATTGATTAACTAAATTGATTAACCTGACTTATAAACTAAACTGATAACCTAATTGAATCCCAGTTAACTCAACTGTTAACCTAACTTATTGCTTAACAGCTTATGTTAACCAGCGAGGATTTGGGCAAAGCTCGTTTTAGTTAATCATAGGTCAATAGATGATAAGTTAATCATCAATTTAGACAGACAGTTTAATTAAATAACCAAATTTAAGGGAGGAAATTTAGATGCTGGATAAAGTGAAAAAAATCATTTCGGAACAACTGGACGTAGAACTGGAAAAGATTACGCCTGATACTCGTTTAATGGATGACTTAAAGGCTGACTCAATGGACTTAGTGGAGATGGTCATGGCTTTTGAAGAAGAGTTCAATATCTCCATTCCTGACGAAGACGCGGAAAAAATGGTTAAGGTTTCGGACGTAATCGCTTATCTGGAAACAAAGGTTGGATAGCGGTTGGTCTTGCATACGAGGTGCAGCCTAAACCGAGGAGTATCCTAAACCGAGGAGCGGGCATAACTGAGGTGCGGCCAACGATGGTACTAAGAATAGGAGATTTATACAATGAAACGCCGGGTGGTAATAACCGGATTGGGGTTAGTTACGCCAATCGGATTGGGACGACAGGCTTTCTGGGAGGCAACCCAAAGGGGAGACAGCGGAGTAGGACTGGTTACCCGGTTTGATGCCCACCGGTTACCGACGCAGATAGCGGCAGAGGTTAAGGGTTTTGAGCCTACTGATTTTTTAGATCGCAAAACCGCGCGCCGCTCCGACCGCTTTACTCAACTGGGAGTGGCGGCGGCTCGCTTGGCGGTTGCCGATTCCGGCCTGGATCTGGAAGCGGAAGACCGGGATCGGATTGGGGTATGGGTAGGCACCGGCATCGGCGGGATCGAAACCTACGACCAGCAGCATCGGGTACTAGCGGAAAAAGGCCCGGACCGGATTAATCCTTTCTTTATTCCTATGTTGATATGTAACATGGCCGGCAGCCAAATTGCGATTGAATTTGGCCTAAAGGCCAGCAATTCCTGTATTGTATCTGCCTGTGCCACGGCGACTAACGCGATTGGCGAATCGCTGCGGATTATTCAGCGGGGCGAAGCGGACGTAATGCTCGCTGGCGGCACGGAAGCCTCGATCACGGAATTGGCGTTTGCCGGTTTTTGCGCAATTAAGGCTATGTCTACCCGAAACCAGGAACCGACCAAGGCTTCGCGGCCCTTTGACCGGGATCGGGATGGATTTGTCATGGGGGAAGGGTCCGGGGTGCTGATTTTAGAAACTTTGGAACACGCCCAAAAACGCAACGCTCATATCTACGCTGAGTTAGTCGGTTACGCTACCAATTGTGACGCTTTTCATGTGGTGCAGCCGGACCCCGAAGGCCGGGGCGCAGCCAAAGCCATGAGCGACGCGGTAAAGGACAGCGCTTGCCAATTAACCGAGATCAACTATATAAATGCGCATGGAACGAGCACCGACTTGAACGACCAGATGGAGACCAAAGCCATCAAAGCGATCTTTGGCGAGCATACTGCTAAGTTAGCTGTTAGTTCGACGAAGTCGATGACCGGTCATTTGTTGGGGGCGTCGGGAGCGGTGGAATTGATTGCCACCTGCTTAGCCGCGGAAAATCAGTGGATTCCCCCGACTATTAATTACGAAAATGCGGATCCGACTTGTGATTTGGATTACGTGCCGAATCAGGGTCGGCCGGCTTTAATCCGTTATGCCCTTTCGAACTCTTTTGGTTTCGGCGGCCATAACGCAACGGTGGTGATTAGGCGATGGGAGGAATCTTAGATTCGATCGAAGTCCTGGCCCTAGTGGGCCCAGCCGGAACTGGCAAAAGCCACCGCGCTTTGGTTTTGGCGCATGAGAAGAAAGCCGAGCTGATCATTGATGATGGGCTTTTGATTAAAGGCAGCCGGATTTTAGCCGGGCGTTCGGCCAAGAGCGAAAGCCTGATGATTACGGCAACGCGCCGGGCGCTGTTTATGGACCCCGAACACGCCAGGAAAGTCAGAGAAAAGCTGGAGGACGAAGTTCCTGAACGCTTATTGATTTTGGGCATTTCGGAAAATATGGCTTACCGGATCGCGGAAAATTTGGGACTGCAAAAGCCTAGTGAAATGATCCACATCGAGCAAGTGGCAACGGAAACGGAAATTATGGCGGCTCGGCGTTTGCGGATGGTGGATAAAAAACATGCTGTGCCAGTCGTTTCAGTTGATGTGTCCCGGGATTCGGTGGGTCAGCTTTTAGACTCCTTTACGGTTTTTTTTCGCCGGCGGAACGACCGGCGGGTCTTGGGTGAGAATTCGGTGGTACGGCCCCGCTATAGTATTTTAGGGAAAATCTCAATTGCGGATGCTGTGGTCAAAGAATTGGCTGTCGGAGCCGCAAGCGCGGTTCCAGATGTAAAAAAGGTGCTGAAGGTGGGCGTGCGCATGGTTGGCGGCTCAGCTTTCCTGGAGGTAAACGTGGTTTTGACCTACGGGGAGGAATGGCCGCCGATCTTAAAAAAAGTGCAAAGTGAAGTGTATCAGCAGATTACAGAATTAACCGGACTCGAGGTTAAGGCGGTAAACGTGGTGCTGAAAAATATAGAGTTCCCAACCGGTATGGCTTAGGAGGTAAAAACGGGATGCTGGATATAAAGCAGATTCAAGAGATTATTCCCCACCGGCCGCCCTTCTTATTGGTAGACCGGATTTTGGAATTGGAACCGGGTGTCAAAGCGGTAGGCATTAAGAATGTAAGCATTAATGAGGATTTTTTTCGCGGGCATTTTCCCGACAATCCGATCATGCCCGGGGTTTTGATCGTCGAAGCCCTGGCGCAGGTTGGGGCTGTGGCGCTGCTGACTCAGGAGGAATACCAGGGAAAGCTGGCTTTGTTTGGCGGCATTGAAAAGTTCCGTTTTCGGCGGCAAGTGCGTCCTGGGGATCAATTAACCCTGGAAGTGCGGTTACTTTGGGTCCGGCGCGGCATTGGCAAAGGGGAAGCAGTAGCCCGTGTAGGCGACGAACTGGCTGGCGAGGGGGAAATTATGTTTTCCATTAACGGTTAAAAATTAATTTGTTAAATATGACAAATACTACAATCCCGCCACTTTAGCTAGGGACTTGCGGGTTTTGATGGATAAGGGATATGCGATCAGTGAAATTCAGCCTGTAGATATGTTCCCCATGACTGCGCACGTTGAGACAGTGGTATTGATGTCAAGGGTTGATAAATAAGAGTGTAAAAAGA
>CAYXHK010000169.1:0-5190 GCA_964464665.1 uncultured Syntrophomonadaceae bacterium | reverse complement strand
GTATTTCAAGACAACAATCCCTGTTTGCGGATGTTTTTCGTATTTATAAATATTGTAATCAAAGTAGTATTTTCCGTCTTTATCCCCGTTCACCAAAAAACTTATGACAGCTTTATCCTGTTTTTTGTTCTTAATAAATTTAAGCAAAAGACTCACCTTTCCCATAAGAAGACGAGGAACCGTCCCGGTTCCTCATCTGAATACTCTTCTTCTTAAATTTTAGCATCAAACCTAAGCTATGGCAATAAGGCATTAAGTACAGACTAAGCCGATAAACCAAAGGATTGGCTTATTCGAAATAAGGATCAATCAACCCATAATTTCCGTCCTTCCGACGATAAACCACGTTGACATCCTCCGTGTCCGCGTTCGTAAAGACAAAGAAACTGTGTCCCAGCAGATTCATCTGCATCACAGCTTCGTCTACAGCCATCGGTTTAACCGTAAACCGTTTGGTGCGGACGATCCGGGGTCCTTCTTCCGTTTCCGCTGTCGAACTAGTCAGTTCTGCCGGCAAGGCTTTGCCCGGCACTGGCTGATTTTTCGGCCGGCGATCCAGTAGTTTAGTCTTATATTTTTCCAGTTGTTTTTCCAGTTTATCGACTACCAGATCTATAGAGGAGTACATGTCACCAGTTTCTTCCTCGCCTCGCAGGATCATTCCGTTAATTGGGATAGTCACCTCAACCACATGATTTTCTCGTTCCACGAATAAGGTTACCTGCGCATCGTCGAGTTCAAAAAATTTCTCCAGCTTACTGAGTCGTTTTGTTACGTAATCCCTTAAGGCATCAGTTACTTCAATGTTTTTACCTCTAACCATAATCCGCATAACACTACCCCCTCTCTATATAGTATTATTCCCGAAAAAAATGAAAAATCCTGCAAATCTGGAAGTCGAAAAAACGAACAATATCTAACCGAAAACCAATAAAAATACCCGCCAAGCTGTGTATAATGTGTATAAGTCTGTTAATAAGCTAAATAATAGGGCATTCCCCTGTGGAAAAGAAAAAATATGCTGTCACAGCTTACCAAATGATGTCGAATAATCCCAATTGTTCTATTTTTTGATTGCGTTCTCATTCCGGCCCAACGGTTCGTCTAAAATGGCGTGTTCGATATTCATCGGCTGCCCTTCTACGGTCATCTTTACCAGCTTAACATAATCAAATTCCGTTAAGGTGTTTACGACCGAGTTAATGGTCGTGGCTTCCCCCGAGGCCCCGTGCCAGTGTTTAGAATGCATTTCTTCTGAAAAATCCACGTAAGCGATGCCGTCTTTCAGAGTGACGGATTTCACTTTAACTTCCGCCGGAATCGACCGGTAGAGTCCCGGGCGCTGGGGTCCCTTAATCAATTCCTCCAGCACCTTTTTGATAAAGTCCGCCTGACTGATATTAGCGGGCACTTTAAGCTGGCGGGTTTCCGCGCTTACGGTGGCGGCGTCTTCATTCCCAAAGTAAAGGAGCACCGACCTGGTTGCCTCCCCGGCTGGCTGAACTGGCGCCTCATAAGTAAAGGGTTCAATAAAGCCTTGGGGTTCTCCGCTCGGGCCGATATACTCCTGGCCTTCCACCAGGATCTTCACCCGTTTGATGTCGCCAAACTGCGTCACCGTATTGACTACCGAACCGATCCCGATTGCTTCCGCCATACTGCCGGCAAACCGATTAAAGTCCTGGTTTAAATCAACGATTAGATCCTCGTTTTGTTTAATGGCTCCGTAAACCTTAGCCTCTGCGGCAATGTTTTGGCGCAGACCCGCAGTCTGGGGTCCCTTTAGCAACTCTTCCAGCATCAGTTTATACCGGTCAGTCCCGGGCGCATAAGTAATCTGACGTTCTTCGCTTACCATTTTTTCGTTGTTCTCGTCACCGTAAAAAACTTTGATCGTTTCGGTAGTCAGATTGTTCACTGGTGGGTTCGGTTCCGAGGTTGGTGGTTTATTGAAATACGAACAACCCGGAATAATCCCCAGACAGAATACTGCCACCAGTAACCAGGCTAAGCGCTTTTTCATTTTAAGCCCCCCTTTATCCAATCAGTTTTTCCAATCACTGATAAATCAAACCGGCTTTGACTTAATTTATCAGGAAATCGGCTGCCTCGGCAAAGCGGTTTTCTATCCACCAGATCGCCCAATCCTGTCGGACGAGTTCCCAAAAAATCACGCTTTCGGGAATCGTCTGCCCCCGGATTAATTCCAGCACATTAATATAATCCGAGTTGTTGTCTCTGGCATCTTCCGCATATCGTTTGACAATCTCCTCCAGCAAGTCCATTAAAATCCGAATCCGAATATTTTCCGCCACCGCTACTTGTTCCTTTGAGCCCTGCAGCGCAGGGAAGTCAATGAAACTAACCATTTTATCCGCAAGCCACATGTTCAAGCCTCCACCTGATTCTTTAATCTTGATCCATTGATCATCCATTAATCTATTAATCTTGATCGTCCATTTATCTTGATCCATTTACAATTGTTTGACCGATCCCGGCCTGTCACCTTTAACCTTTAGCAAGGAAGCAAAGGGATGTTCTTTTTGCTTCCAAATATTTCGAGAAACAAAAGGCCACTCGATCTATCGAAGTGCTTTAAAAACTCAACCAATCGCCTCTGTACGGACTCCGCAAGTGACCACTCGATCTTTCGGAGTGTTTAAAAACCGGTTGGTTAGCTCTCCGCTGTTTCAGTCAACGAAGCTAGGATTCCCTGGGCTTCCGCGACTTGGTGTCTGGGAACGTAAATCTGGATCTCGGCCAACGGGCCAATAGAAATTCCCTGAACCTCCGCAATAGACTCCTTTTTCTTAATAACGAGAATCTCCGCTTGTTGGAGTACGGCTTCCAAAAAAATATCTTCCGGAGGGTACACCACAGTTAAGCGGACCATTTCGCTGCTTCCGCTCTTATCAGCCGCTGGATCCGTTGGTTTCGCCGTTGCCGATTCTGGCTGCAGTCGGTTATCCGAGTCCCCAAAGCTATCTGATCTATCCATCCGGTTAACCCTCCTTACGTCTGACAATTAATCAGACTTAAACGATCCTAATGACCATAACAACCTTAATGACCTTGAGGTATCTATCGACTTAACCGAATACCCTGAACCCGATTAATTAAAGCTGAAAATCAACCGGTACTTAATTAACAGGCACTAATTGCCCGTGTTTTATTTTTAATATACGCAGATATTTACCCGCCTAACTCACGACTAAAGTCACGAGTGTGCGGCGGGCGGTTATCAATCTTGGCTTCGTCTATACTGGCTTAAACCAGATTAAGCTTAGTCAAAATTGAAATAGCCCTCTGCTTCCATACTGACCATTTGTTTAATTTCAAACCCATGCTGATTGAAAAAATCCATGACCACGTTTAAACTTACATCCTTATCCACCCGAATCAGGTGGGCAAATATCGGTGTTTCCGGGTACTTGCTTTTCAGATGGCCTATCAGAGCGCTGCCGGCTCCCTGCAGCCGAAAATCCGGCTTGACGTATAAGCGCTGAATCCGGACGCAGTAGTCAAATTCCAGCCCCGTATACTGCAGCCAGCCCATTTCCTGACCCTGGTGGTTTAGACAAACAATCCGGGTTTCCGGAATTTCATTAGGCAAACTCTGGGGTTGCTCTATAAACTGATAGCTTTCTGAACGCAACTGCTTTAACCTCCTCTAATTTATTATTTCTATTTTAACAAATTTATGCTTCCCCGGGCAGTCCCAGCCGAACGCCAGTCTGGCACGAAACAGTCGGCGGACACAACTGCGTTAACAGCATACTCAACGGTTATGCTATACAGTCAACACTTATGCTTAAGCTGCGTTAAAATTGCGCAAAACGAGCGCAGTAAACTTATAAAGCCGAAGGAACCACCAGTTGCATTAATCAGCTTGCTCAACAGTTAAGCTATACAGCCGGCTCATGCCTAAGCTACGCTAGCGTAAAACGAGCGGTAGTAAGCCTATTGAGCCGAAGGAACCAGCAGCTGCGTTAACAGCTTGCTCATTTGGTTTACCGTTTCTTCAAAGGTCAAGCCGTTTTTCAGGATAAAATCTGGATTCACCACCACTTGGATCGCCGCCAAAATCACGGCCGTAAGAATCCGGGGATCGGTCCCGCGCCAAACCCCGCTATTATCGCGCCTGATGAACGCTTCCAGGATAAGCTGGATCCGATCAGCTCGAAAAGCGTCTATTTTCTTCCACAGATGCGGGTAATACTGCTGTAAATCTTTCAGGCCTTGGGGGTTTGCGAAAAACCGGCCTTGACGGAACAGGTACTTGATTAAGACGGCCATAAAACCAACCGGATCTTGCTCCGTTTCCAGCAGCCTTTCCGATTCCGCTGCTACATCGGCCATAAAAACGTCGATTACGGCTTCGATTATGGCCTCTTTGCTGCGGAAATAACGGTAAACGGTTCGTTTACTGAGGCCGGCCTGGGACGCGACCTGATCCATCGTCACCGAATGAAAACCCTTATCCCCGGCTAATTCCCGGTATGCGGCCACAATTCTCTGGCTTATAGGCAAACCTTCGCACCCCCAATCCTTAGGCAATCTTTTTCTTAAATTTGAGCGTACTTATAACCATGAATACGACCGTAAAAACCAACAGGGTCATGACCTGACCGTATAAATAGGCAAAGCCGATCCCTTTTAAGACGATGCCGCGGATGATATCCAGATAATAAGTCAAGGGGATCAAATCGCTGATATAATAAATGATGCGGGGCATCGCATCCCGGGGAAACAAGAAACCCGAGAGCAGGATGCTCGGCAGCATCACAAAGAAAGACATCTGAAAGGCCTGCATCTGGTTCTTGGCCAAGTTGGAAATCATCAAGCCCAATCCCAAAGATGCGGTGATAAACACCAGAGTCAGCAGGTATAGCTCCCATAGACTGCCTCTGATCGGGACGTGAAAAACCGTTGCGCCCACAATCAAAGCCACTGTGATCTGCAGATAACCTAACGCGATATAGGGCACGACCTTACCGATCATTAATTCGTAGGATTTAACCGGCGTTACCATCAGCTGCTCCAGGGTGCCTCTTTCCCGCTCCCGCACAATCGCGGCCGAGGTCATGATCACCATGGTCATGGTCACGATTACGCCCAGAATCGCCGGCACCATATAGTAGGCGGTAATGCCATCGGGATTATACCAGGGACGCACCCGAATATCGTAAA
>CAYXHK010000168.1:0-5263 GCA_964464665.1 uncultured Syntrophomonadaceae bacterium | reverse complement strand
TCTGGCATCAGTCCTACCTCCTCCCATTTAGGTTTTACTACCTTTCCAGTCATGATAACCCTATATATAACAATATGTTATCATAATCGCACTTAAACTACAACCTATTTTTATTAATAATCATAGCACATTTGCCAATAAGGCATCCGTCCATTCCCAAATCATCCCATTTGTAAAACTCGGTCAATCATTATACTATGAGTTTAGATTCGTCGGAACAAAACCATTTTTTGTATTTCACTTGGCTTCCTATGGCCTCCTACTAAAAAGGAAATTCCCCATAAGAAAGGAAATTTTCCATGGACTTTTACGATTCCGGACAGATAATTGCCTATATCAACCAATTTGGGGCCTATGCCCAGGTGGTTGCTTTCAGCTTATTCGTCATCCAGGCGATGGCACCAATCTTCCCCTATGTTATTTTAGCTGCAGCCGGAGGCTTTTTATTCGGCTTTAAACAGGGCATCCTGCTGGCTTGGTCTGGCGCACTATTCGGGGCTTGTCTGGCCTATTGGATTTGCCGCCGGTTAGGGAAAGTAAGCTTTTTAACCAATGTTTTAGCCCGGTTCGGCTACCGTGAGAGCGAGCTTAATTCGCGCCTGGCCTTTTGGACCATCGTCTTCGCCCGAATCATCCCCGTGGTACCGACACCGCTGATTAACGCCATGGCTGCCTGGGGAGGCGTCTCTTTTCCGACCTTTCTGACAGCCTCCGCTATCGGAAAACTGCCTACAGCAATTTTATATACTGGTCTGGGCACAGCGATGTTTCAAGCCAATGACGTTAAAACCCTGCTCTATATCATGGCGGCCGGCCTGGGGATTGTCCTTCTGATCAACTACGTTTTCAGACAGTGGATGCGGCCCCACGTTATTGTAGATAGTATGCCGGCCAACCGCCAGCAGACCTCTGAGGATTAAACTAAATCAGCCCCATTAGATTGTACGCTTTATCCCGGCGTCTGCGTTTAGAAAACGCCATAAGCGAGACTTTCTGGGTTTATAAACCCTCAATATTCTGAATCAGGTTCCGATAAACCTGCTGCAGATTTTCTTGCCTAAGCTCCCATACCGTCCGCCCTTCCCGGGGCAGATCGCGAATCCGCTCTCAGGTCGGAAGCGGGTCAACCATCCTCTCGTAACCAAAATGCTCGCCCAGCGCGCTTAGCTGTTCATTATTGTGCTTCCATTCCTTGGTATTAATGCGATTTGGAATAATCAGGCTGATTTGATTATTGGATTGCAATTTGCGCTGTAACTTCTGAATTTCGGCTACCTCGTTTTTGGTCCGCAAATCGGTGCAAACCAGCAGCCGGGCTTGGGGCGGTACGAAAGCGCGGGTTTCAGGTACGGTAAGATTTAAAATCAAATAATTATAACCCAACTGGGCCAAGACCGGCTGCAATGTCTCTAAAGAGTTTTGCTCCGCCAGAGATAACGGAATATTTAGCAAATCCAGGCCAAAGCGAGCCGATCTGATCTGGTTTGCCGCCGAAGCCAAAATTCCAGCCAAATCCGAGTCGCAGGAGTTTCCATCCCCCGCCACTCCCAGCCAATCCAGCAGTTTTAGGCTAAGCCCCAATTGACCGATTAATACCCGTTTACCCTGCCGGACTAAACCGCTGGCCAGATTGACCAATACTGTAATCTGACCAGAACCGGGATGCGCAGAAAGCATCGCTAAAACCTGCATAAGGCTCCCCCTTTACCCCGAACTATATTGCGGTCATGGTTTGTTAGCTATGTCAGCACCTGTTAATCATAATTCCCTTTATCCTGAACTATATCGCAAGTCGTAGGTTACTGCAGATTGTCAGTTAGTTTCCTGCCGGTTATCCACTTACCCCAAACTACACACGCGGTCGCCCTAGAAGGAGGATATACCGGCAAAAAACGCTGCTGGTCCAAAAATGGCCGGCAGTCTAGACTTCTTCACTCTTTTTCTATTACAGGCCAATCTCCTCGTCAGTCAGATAACAGGCCGGGTCAGATTTCCAGAAATCCCCGGTCACGGCTTCCGCGCGGGTTCGGAAATTGCCGTTGCAGATATCCAGGTATTGGCATTTGCCGCAACGGCCCTTAAGGAGCGGTTTGCGGTTTTTCAGGCCGGCCAGAATGGGCTGGGCGGTGTCCGTCCAGATCTCCCCGAATTTTCGCTCCCGGACATTACCAAAGGTAATGTGCTGCGTAAACTGGTCCGGATGGACGTAACCAGCCGGATCGATTTCGCCGAAGGCAATACCGGAGCGGTTCCCGCCATTCATGCTAATCAAGTCTTTAATGGCCTGGGCTTTTTCGGGATCTTCCTTTAGGGTGCGCAGATAGAGGTATACCCCGTCACAATGGTTGTCCACGGTCAAGATTTCTTTTTTCAGGCCCCGTTTTTCAAAATCAATCGTCCGGCGGATTATTGTCTCCATCGCCTGCCGGGATTCGGCCCGGCTGACATCCTCGTCCACCATCTGATTACCGCGGCCGGAATAAACCAGGTGATAAAAGCAAACCCGATCAATCTTCTCTTCCTCGATGAAATCAAAGATATTATCTAACTCAGCCAAATTATGACTGTTGATCGTAAAGCGCAAACCTACCCGCTGCCCCACCGCCACGCAATTTTGGATCCCGGTCATGGCTGCCTGGAAAGCTCCGGCCTTTCCGCGGAACTTATCGTTTACTTCCCGCAAACCATCCAGGGAAATGCCTACATACCCTACGCCGATGTCTTTGATCCGCTGCGCCACCTCGCGGGTTATTAAGGTGCCGTTAGTCGAAAAGGTGGGACGAATACCTTTGGTACCAGTGTACTCCGCCAACTCAAAAATATCGGGTCGGAGCAAGGGCTCGCCTCCGGAAAACAGCAAAACCGGCACCTTCATTTCCGCCAGGTCATCGATCATTTGCTTAGCCTCGGCGGTGTTCATTTCACCGGCATATTTCTTCGCCTCTGAATCCATGTAACAATGGACACAACGCAGATTGCAGGTCCGCGTACAATTCCAAACCACCACTGGCCCCATCCCGCTCGCAGTGCCATTGGTTACACCCCTGGAAGCATGGCTATAGCGCAGACCATCGCCAAAGTACGCATCGTCGAAAAGCAATTTTGTTATGCTGATCATTTTCTTCTCCTTCTAAACTAGAGGTGTTTTACCCATTATATCATTAATCTCGATTACTATTAATTCTATTTTATCTGATTCGCCACATTGTATTGAGTCACGGCACCGTGACCGCCAAACAAACCAGGGTGGGACCACCACCGAATAGATAGGCTGGGCTATGATCAGCGTCAGCCGGGATGTTAATTCAAGGCGATGCCGGAAACCATAGAGATTTATCAACGGTTATAAAACAATCAAGATCACGAAGTAGACCACCATCACCAACAGCCCCAACGGGATCCCGAGTTTGGCCCATTCCCGGCTGCTGATTTTCAGCTTTCCGGCTGTGATGATATTCGGGATATTCCCTGGAATCAGCATCCCGCCGCTAATCAATAAACCCATCAAGATAGCCTGTACCTGATCCGGCCGCATCTGGGGGCTGATTTCAGCGGCCGTCAAGGTGGCGTTATCCAAAACTGCGGAAATCATATTGATCCAGTAAAGCATGCCGTCACTTAAGCCCAGAATGTACTGATCAATTAAGGGGCGGAATCCTTCCCCTAAAAAGACCAAGGCCATCACGAACAGATAGACTTTTCCGGCGCGGATTACCACTTCCAGATAGGTTTCCTCATTTTCCGGAACCGATTCAGGAACCGACGCGGGAACGAATTCTGAAGCAAATTCAGGAGCCGACTTGGATTCGAGAAGCACTTCAGGGACCGATTCAGAAACCGCTTCAGGAACCGGTTGATCGCTGTTTTCCGGGGAAACGCCGTTTACTAAAGCCGTGCCTATGGAAGCTTTGCGGGTTAAGTAAACCGCTATCCCTCCAAAGACAAGGACTCCCGGCAAAATATAAACACCGAGCAACCGAGCCAGATACCAGAAATCCTGATTCATTTTGGATACAGCGATGGTCGCCAGCGGTTCCCCAATAGGAGTCAGCGCCGCGCCTAAGCCAATCGCGAAACAAGCCGCAACGTTCAGGCTTATTTTATCCTGCCGCTCAATATCCAGGGCATTGATGATTTCTACGAGGAGCAGCGCCGCGATTATCGCCGTAATCACGCTGGACACCAAGCCTAAAAATATGGTTATCAGAAAGACAAATCTTTTAAGCGGAAGTATCTGGAGTGCATTATTGATCCCAATTTTGATTTGCCGGTTGAAATACTGAAAAAGCAATCCGGCAATTAAAACCGCGGCCGCTATCATTACCGGTTCTTCAATGGCCTTAATAATCAATTCTTTACTCAGAATTCCGGAAACAGCCGACGCGGCTAATCCCATGACAAATAAAAAAATTTCCAGGTCATCTTCCACTTTATGAATCAGAAAAGGCAAAATCAAAACCAACAGCAGAATGATTGATAAACCGAATATTACCATCTAGAATCCTTCTTTGCGTTAATTTTATGTCCGCAGTCCCCCAGAGGTCTTAGCGAACGATCATCACCGGACAGGTCGCGCATTGAGCGACCTTGGTGCTGACGCTGCCCATCACAAATCGGGAGAGGGACTGGCCGCGGCTGCCGATAATCACCAAGTCCACCTTATCCTGCTCAATCACCTGGCAAATTATTTCCGCGGGGTCACCCAATTCGACCCGGGTGGTATAGCTAACTCCAGTCTGCTCAAAGGCAGCGGCCGTAAGCGCCACGATATCCTGGCCTTTCTTCTTGAATTGGTTTTCAAATTTAATCCCGCTAAAGTTGGGGATCAGTTCCAGCAGGTAGACGGTCCGCTCCGGCATAGTAACCACGCTTAAGATTTCTACTTGCGCATTTTGCTCCTTGGCGAATTTCAGGGCAATCTTTGCTGCTTTTAGCGCATGATCCGAACCATCGGTAGGCAATAATATTTTCTTAAACATAGCCAGCCCCCCCTTTACAGTCTCTGGTTCTTCCGCTTTGGCGGAGCACCAATTATTCGTATTGTACCAGTTTTCCGTTAAAAATAAAGCAACGGTTAGAAGTCCTTAGCACCGAGCGGTTCGATTAACCAAAGCAAAAGCCACAATGCGAGTTTTCCCATATTAAAATAAATATGAAGCATTAAATAAGTTGGTCCTCCGAATTAAAAAAGCTGCGATAACCCAGCTGCAGCATTACGATAACCGTGATTGCCACTGCGCCCAGAATGCCCAGCATGATCGCG
>CAYXHK010000167.1:3916-5275 GCA_964464665.1 uncultured Syntrophomonadaceae bacterium | reverse complement strand
TTATGGATCTATAAAATTTAAAATATACTAAAATAAAGACAGGGAAATCGTGTTAAGCTAAGGGTGTTATAAATAAGAGAGGGGTTTTACGATGACTACTACTACTATTTCCGTAAGCGGGATGACTTGCCAGCATTGTAAGATGGCCGTGGAAAGGGCTGTGCGGGAGCTTCAAGGCGTAACCCAAGTTGAGGTTAAGCTTGAATCTGGGCAGGTTGCGGTAAGTTACGACGAAAATTTAGTCCAGGAACCACAAATTATTGAAGCGATAAATGAAGCCGGTTATTCGGTCCACAAATAGCCAGAAAACAGACTGATCACGAATCGGTAAAGCCAGCTGTTTATAAACCTTCTCTATAAACAGCGGAATTGGGCTTATCTAAAACTTAAGCATGTCCGGCCGCAAACCCGCATAGCTTAGAGCAGATGGGAATTCCCGTCTGTAAGGAGGGAACTTTTTGTTCTCAATTCTAAGCTACGGCCTGTTCGCGGGTTTGACTACCACCTTGGGAGCTTTGCTGGTCTTGGTTTTCGGCAATCCGGGTCAAAAAAGGATTGCTTTTTACTTGGGTCTGGCCGCTGGCGTCATGCTGGCCGTAGTGGCTTTGGACTTGATTCCGACTGCCCTGAGACTGGGAAATTGGCTGGATACGCTGGCGGGCTTTCTGGTGGGCGCCGGCTGGTTATGGCTGCTGGATCGGCGGTTGCTGTTTAAGTTTGGGGATACTAAACAGCATCGGCAGGCGGTATATCGCCGGTTAGGTTTATTGATAGCGATTGGCATTGCGCTGCATGACCTGCCGGAGGGTATGGCAATTGCCTTGGGTTATACCGCTGCCGAGAAATTGGGGCCAATTATCGCCTTGGCCATCGGATTACATAACATCCCGGAGGGCATGGCCATGGCCGCGCCTTTGCGGGTTAGCGGTATGCGGTTCAGTCAAATTATTATCCTAATCTTGATGGTTAGTTTAATAACGCCTTTAGGCACTGCGCTGGGGATCCTGGTGACCCAGTTTTCTCCATCGAGTTACGCGGGCCTGCTGGGTCTGGCTGCCGGCTGCATGCTTTATTTAGTTATTGCTGAACTGATCCCAGAGTCGAGACGGAGTCATCACCAGCTAAGCGGTCTGGGTGTGCTGGCGGGAATTTTAATTATTTGGGGTATCAATCAGTGGCTGTAGGGTGGCATGAGCGGATAAAGCCCCGACTTTTCGGCTATCTTATAAATATGACCATGCAGATGGCTGGGAAAGGCGGGAGTATCAATCGGAAAGTTAGTGTATCTGGCGATTGCCGGAGCAGCCGGAGCGGCAATGGCTATCCAGGGGACTATAAATGCAGCGCTTGGTAAAGTGA
>CAYXHK010000167.1:0-3906 GCA_964464665.1 uncultured Syntrophomonadaceae bacterium | reverse complement strand
GTCTGGGAATCAACTTTTGTGGTGCATGTCGTAGGTACCGTTATCGTAGCGGTGCTGTTGTTTGGTTTTAGAATCGGCCAGGGGAATTGGCAGTTGCTGCCTGAAGCTCCCTGGTATAATTATGTCGGCGGGGTGTTAAATGTCTTAATAATTTTTGGAGTTGTCTTTTGCATCCCTAAAGTCGGGGTGGGTAATGCTACCGCCGCGATTGTGACACTACAGATTCTGACCGCCGTTGCTATTGATCACTTCGGTGTCTTTGGTATGGAAAAAATAACCTGCCGCTGGTCAGACTTGCTGGGTGTGGTACTCCTTGGATTAGGCGCCAAAATACTGCTTCGATAAACTTAAAACCATGAAATATTGAGTTTCTAGTCTAATTCTGGGGGTATTTGAGGTACGAATTAATCCTGCTGCGAGCAGGATTTTTTATTTGGATACAGAAGTAAAAAAGGTAATTTCTGAGAGGAGGGATTTGGCCATGTCGAGTCTGTTAAGCAATATTTGGCAAGCCATTGAAAGAGTTATTTTTAATAACCGTGATTATGTTAAGGCCGGCTTTTTTGACCAGTATGCTTCCAGTTCGCCAGGCCGCACCAGAACAAATTTGAATGTCATCAGTTTTCCAAAAGCCGGTAAGGCAGAGAAGGTCGGTTTCGGTAAAAAGCGGAACTGCCGAAAACCACCGAATTACTTGGATCAAGGAAAAGATTATTATTTACAAAATCAGGACACAGAGGCGCTGGCCTGTTTTAAAAAGGTATTCAGCCAGGACCCAGGAAATCTGACGGCTTTAAAATGGTCGGGTTTGTGTCTGAATCGACTGGGGCAATGGGAAGAAGCGGTAAAGGTGTGGCATACTTTGCTTAAGGATGACCCGTCTTCCATTGAATCATGGAATTGCAAAGGGCAGGCCTTATTGAATCTGAATAAGCTTAAAGAGGCGGAAAACTGCTTTAACCGAGCCTTGGCCCTGCGCTCCAATGAACTCTCCACCTTAAATAATCTGGGGACTTGTATGATGCTGCAGAACCGGCCAAAGGAAGCCTGGCAGTTTTTCCAAACCGGTTTAGCCCGGGCTTCCCGCGACCCGATACTCCTCGGGAATGCTGGTTTGGCTCTAAGCCAGCTGGGTAATTACGATAAAGCGATTAAATACTTGAAAGACGCGATAAAAAGAGGTTCCCGCGAGATTTCGGTTTTAAATAATTTAGGGGTTTGTTTGGCTGAGGCGGGTGAATATCAGGAAGCGGTTGAGTTTTACCGGGAGGTTTTTGTAGAGCCAGAACAGGAAAGCCTGGAGGTTATTTCCAATATTGCCAGCGTCTTTGCCAAAGCCGGTCTTAATGCGGAAGCTTTGAAGTATTATCAAATTGGTCTGGCCAAATATCCCCAGGATGCGGCTCTTTTAAACAATTACGCTTTAACCTTGGAAACTGCCGGCCGCATAACCGAAGCCTTAAACTATTACACGCAAGCCCTGTTAAAAGAACCGTTTAACCCGGTCTTCCTGCAAAACAAAGCTTTTTGCTTGGATAAAATGCATCGGGGGCCAGAGGCGATGGAATGTCTCGACCAAATCTTACGGCAAGAACCATTAAACCGGTCTGCTTGGGACTTTAAAGGAGCCCTGTTTTTGCGGCAAGGCCGCCCCGACTTGGCTATAGATTGCTATAACCTGGCTTGGGGACTCTGCCATTATCCCCAAGAAGCCCTGTTCGGTTCCAGGACTAAGTTTGCTTCACTGAAGTAAGGAGTTCGGTTTGGCAGCTCGTTCAGCTGCTAAGAAAATGATTTATAACCGGCCGTCAGTAAAAAACAGATTACGGATTAAAGATTACTGATTAAACTGATTAATAGGATTAAATGATTAAAGAATGTCAAATAGGCGGTACAATCCTTGGAGAGCCGGAAAATAAGCATCTTCCGGCTCTCTTTTTTTCATAATACAAACCGGCTTGGGACACCTCTGTTTAAAATGTTAGCTTGGATACCCCTGAGCTTTGTGGTAAAATTTTTTATGGTATATGTGATTTAAGGGAATTTCCGGCTAGACTTAGATAATTAGGAAGGCAGGTGAACCCGGGAAGCCCGGGTTATTTAACTTGGATCATCAAAAAATTCGAGAGGCGGTCAGCTTATTGCTGGAAGGTATAGGCGAAGACCCAAACCGGGAAGGACTAAAGGCCACTCCAGACCGGGTGGCTCAGATGTATGCGGAAATTTTTTGTGGTTTAGCGCAGGACCCCGGCAACCACCTGGAGGTTTTCTTTAGTGAACCCCATGAAGAAATGGTTATGATTAAAGACATCCCGGTTTATTCGATGTGCGAACATCATTTACTCCCTTTTTATGGGGTGGCACACGTGGCTTATATCCCGCGTAAAGGAAAGCTGACCGGTCTTAGCAAATTAGCCAGGGTGGTGGAAGGATACGCCAAAAGACCCCAATTACAAGAAAGGCTGACTTCGCAGATTGCGGATACGATCATGGAGGCGCTTAACCCTCTGGGCGTGCTGGTAGTCATCGAAGCGGAACATATGTGCATGTCGATGCGGGGAGTAAAAAAACCCGGCAGCAAGACTCTTACCTCGGCGGTTCGCGGGGTGTTTCACAATGAATCGACTCGGGCGGAAGCGTTTGCCTTGATTCGCCAAAAATAAGCCCGGGCCGGGTTTGGACAAACCGCCATTTTTGATTATGTCTGTAGGAGGAATTTATTTTGACGGAACAAGTGACGGCTCCCCCAGATTCTGCCGCTAAGGAGGCGCAGACCGGAGCCAGGTTAATTCCCATAGCGACGAAGAGCTTAACCGCGAATGAAGAATTGTACAAGGTAGTCGATTTCTTAAACAAAACCCTGCGCGAACATCGGTTAATGTTTGGACTGACTAAAAAAGAGGAAACCATGACCATTTCGGTTTACGAGGTTTAGGATATGAGATTTAGACTTTATACGCAATATTTTTCAATAAGGGGAGAAAACTAATGACAACCGATAAGGGATATATAAAACCGACTAACCAAGAGGAGGATGACGAGGCCAAAACCAGTATCTTGGGATTGTTTAAGGAAACCGTCAGTATTATAGTAATCGCTTTTTTGCTGTCCCTGGTGCTTAAGGCTTTTGTGATTGAAGCCCGGGTTATTCCCAGTGGCTCCATGCTGCCGACCATTCAGTTAAATGACCGCGTCCTGGTTAACAAGTTTATATACCGCTTCCAAACCCCGGAACGTTTTGAAGTGATCGTGTTTGAACCGCCGGCGGAGACCGGCCATCATGATGACTTTATTAAAAGGGTAATTGGTTTGCCGGGAGATATGGTTGAAGTGAAAAACGGCAAGGTCTTTATTAACGGAGAGGCCTTAACCGAAGAGTATCTTAAAGAAGAACCGAACTATAATTTTGGTCCGGTCCAGGTTCCGGCTGACAGTCTTTTCGTAATGGGTGACAACCGCAATAGGAGTTTTGACAGTCATATGTGGAATGCTTGGCTAACCCTGGACCACGTCAAAGGGAAGGCTTTTTATACCTACTGGCCTTTAAACCGGCTGGGTGCTTTAAACTAGGAGGTTTATGTGCGCATTTTAGTTTCCAATGATGATGGGATTCATGCCCGGGGTTTAGAGGCCTTACGCCTGGCATTAAGCGACATCGCCGAAGTCACGGTGGTAGCGCCGGATCGGGAACGCAGCGCTTCGGGACACGGCATTACCGTAGATCGTCCGATTCGGGTAACTAAATACCAGTTTCCCGGACCGCCTACTCCCGGCTGGGTAGTGGACGGAACCCCCACTGACTGCGTAAAACTGGCTGTATGCAGTATTTTGGAAGAACCGCCGGATTTGGTTGTCTCCGGAATCAACCGGGGCGGGAACCTGGGCACGGATGTCATGTATTCGGGT
>CAYXHK010000166.1:0-5312 GCA_964464665.1 uncultured Syntrophomonadaceae bacterium | reverse complement strand
ACCGGATGTTTGGCAGCAAGGCGGAAATGAAGCAGTTGTTCAAGCAAATAAAAGGAAATAAAAAGCGATGATGACCAGGCAAAAACACATCGGGGACTGCGGCATATCTTAGAATTGCTAAATGTTTTTGAGAATCCTAAAAACTCCTCACCACTAATTCAGCGTCAGCGGTGAGGAGTTTTTTATTTTTGCGGCTCTTGCCAGAATTAAATTCAGGGCTGCCCTTGTAATTGCAGATAATATTTACAAATTTTGCAGGAATTCGTCATTTAAAATGGAAGTAGTTTTATCAAAACGTAAGAGCGATGGTTGTCCCTATAAAAAATATAAAGAGCATAAGTCTTGTTGTAATAAGAACGACCCGGTGTAACATTGGTTTGAAAGAGGGTGGGGTATATGAACGTTAATAAAATCGGCTTAAACGGAACGATAGACGTTGCTTCTAAACGCTCCGCCAATACCGGCAAAAAAGCTAATAATAACGATTTTGCAGATGTGTTGAACAGAAGCTTGAATAAATCCGGCACCGACCTTGATAGTATCTTCGCGGCTGCTTCACAAAAATACGGCGTTCCGGTCAATCTGCTAAAAGCGGTTGCCAAGGCAGAATCAAACTTCAACAGTCATACCACATCTTCCTGCGGGGCAATGGGAATCATGCAGCTCATGCCGGCTACGGCAAAATCGCTCGGAGTCACTGATGCCTATAATCCGGAACAGAATATTATGGGCGGAGCCAAATATTTAAGCCAAATGCTCAAAGAATTTGATAGAAACACGCAACTTGCTGTGGCTGCCTACAATGCTGGGCCCGGCAGTGTAAAAAAATATGACGGGATCCCCCCTTTTAAAGAAACGCAGAACTATGTCGCCAAAGTTATGGGATACTGCAACAGCGATATCATAGCCAGATCAGCACCAGCAGCCTCCGCGATGTCCACAAACCTGCCCGGTGACCAGCGGACGGTTACCAATGATTTCAGCCCCGATGACCTTGCACTCATGCTGCTGCTTGCCAACCAAAAGCAGGTGCTGGAAGTTTTTGGAGACGATGAAGATGCCAACTCATTGATTATAAAATAAGGATATTAATTGGAATGTTTGCGCTCGCCAAAATAATTGCAGTGTAGTCCAGATTAGAGCTCTTGTGTCGTCTGCCGAGTTTATCGGAATTAATGAGTCAACGGGGACCTCAATATTTCGGCGACAACGAATTCAAAGCCAAGGCCAGACTTCATCAATCGCAATTCCGCGTGGACGTCTTGAGTTTCCCCCTGGTTTATATTTATTTTCAAAAATCGAACAAAAAGAAGGAGTTTTTGCCAAATTGAGCTAATAAATATATCAAAAAGAGGTGAAGTAAATGCTACCTTCAAACCTCACGATGGACCAAATGACATTTTTATTGGCCTTGGTGTCAGGGTGCGCTACTTTGGCAGGGATTATTTTTGCTGTTTATGGATTTATTAATCTAGGGTTAGTTGATCGTAAGGTTGATAAAAAAGTAGCTGAAAAATCAATTGAAATCAAAAATGAATTAAATGATAAAGTTATTCGCTCGCAAGAGGTTTTGCAAAAGATAATTGCAGCATACGCTTTGTCCGCTAATGGAGATCACGAAGGAGCTATAAAACTTTTGGATTCCGTCGTCACAATTGACCCTGAGGCTTTTAATGGATATATCGCGCTCGGGTATGAATACTCAATATTAGGCAGAAAACAAGAGGCTATTGATTGCTTTAACAAGGCAATTACCTTATTCCCTGAAAGACCTGAACCATATAACGACTTGGCTAGGGAATATGCCAAATGCAAAGAGAATCGCTTGGCTTTAAAGTACATATCTGAGACTCTTAAGCGAAAACCGGGTTTTTGGAAAGAAATAGAGGGAGACAAAATCTTTGATAACCTACGCCTGGAATATAAAAATAAATACGAAGAAGTATTGAATGAATATAAAGGCAAATGAAATAAGCCTTTGCCCCTGTTTTGCCGCAGTTTAGTCTAATATTATAATTCTTAACAATACAGCCACACCCTGCCTGAATCTGAAACCATAGATTGACTAAAATACTTGATCACAATCGTGTAGCAATCATAATTATGAGTATACATCCACTCCATCCATTCCTGTAGGTAATGAGCTTTGCGTTATAATATCAGCGATATCAAATGCAACAATTTCTATTTCCGGCTTCTCGTAGGGCTTTTCCATTAATAATCACTCCAATTTATAATTTAATATAACTAACTGTAGTATCACTGTATAGTGTTACAATATTACCGAAATCACCACTCTGATCCTTGTATATCATATAGGCGCGAGCATGCCAGGAAGAACCGCTGGCAGCAGTTTTTCTTACGTAGAACTGTTCAGTTGAACTATTGCTGATTCGGTAAGGAGTAATGTTGACTGTGTCCAAGGTGAGCTCAGCACTCAAGGAGCCCTTTTGCAGCAATATTATACCGCTCTCAACCAATGTATATCCGTCAGGTACATCCCGATTGGCCACAAACATCATACTGCCGCGGTCATCTATTACATCGGGACATAAGGATATAATCGGAATTACGGGTTCTGTATCACTGACACCTTTGTAGATGGCTTGAAGTTGTGTATTGTTATTCAGAACATAGAAATTATAGGTTTCATCACAGCTGACCTTAACCCCATCCCGCAGCCAATGGCTGAATGTCTTGCCGGACGGGGCCGGATTGGCAACAACGGTTACAGCATCATCAAATTGATAACCCCCACTTGGGCTGCCGGCAATAGTGCCATCAGACACGGTAACATTGACAGTGGCGGCTTCCTTTTCATATATTGCCGCAATGGTTACATCAGCCGTAATATTACTGTAATCACCCTCCCACCCGATAAAATTGTAGCCTATCAGATCTGTATTAGCTGGCGGACTGGCAGCGCTGTTTCTGTTAACCCTTTGTATATCCAGTATTTTGCCGTTTTTGCCTTTAAAAGTTACCGAAAAAATATCTGTTGATAGCAGATGAAACATCGCTGTCAATTCCAGATTGGTTCCCATCGCGAAATCAAAGAAACGATTAGTGGATAGAATATTGCCCGACTTTACATCCTGCCAGTAGGAAAAAGCGCACCCGGAAGAGTCCAGAGCTGTAAGAGTTACAGAGTTGCCTACGCGGAAGTTTTGTCTGTGGTTAAATTGTGAACCGTTTACCGTACCTGTGAAAGAATAACCGGTCGCATCATGATATGCCGGTAAAATACTTACGTGGGCTGAACCGTATTGGCATACATCAAATTGCGGGGTCAGCGTTATATGCTGATCAACTGTAAAGCTATAGTTGGGAAGCCGGGATACCAAGGTTGAGCCATTATACCAGCCCGTGAAGTTGTAATCGTAGTCAGAACAGGCCCCCAGTGTTACTCTTTGGCCTTGGGCGTAAGTGCCGCTGCCAGTGGCCGTTCCGTGACCACCGATGACTCAATCCGGAAAGTGGTATTCCTTTCGGCTATGTCCTGAGCAACAAGCAATTTATCGTTTCCATTCGCCATTTATTGCTAATTTCCTGCTGCAAGCAGAGATTTTTACACATTACACCAGGACGTGTACTGTTTAAGGTAAGGTAATTAAACATCCTCGCCTTACTAATTACTTATCCAGCGCTGGTAAGCAAGCATAATACAGGCACGATTTACTATTGTACATTGCTATTACTTGCAAGATGTTCAATTCGGCAGTATATTAACGGTGATATATAAGAAATTGTATCCGGCTTATGTAATAAAAGAATTAAATCAAAAAGAGGATTAAAACACGCAATCATGTAGAGGGCTTGACGCGGGTTGGCCGCAGGGGGTGTTTTAACTGGATAGAAAATACCTAAAGAGTATTAAACTAAGTAAGCCTATTGAATCAGGCTCATATTTACTGGATTTGCCGGTTATTCAACACTTGGCGAAAAGAAAAGAGTTAGTCTTTTCAAGTGACGTCACCTTTTTTATCGGGGAAAACGGGACCGGAAAATCAACCCTTTTGGAAGCTATCGCGGTTGCCTATGGATTTAATGCTGAAGGCGGAACCAAGAACTTCACTTTTTCTACTCATGCGACTCATTCTGAACTATACGCATATTTAACCTTATCCCGGTCTAAGCATGCCAAGGATGGCTTCTTCCTTCGGGCGGAAAGCTTTTATAATATGGCAACTAACATAGATAAAATGGACAGCGAACCTTCATTTGGACCTGGCCTGATTAACAGTTACGGCGGTAAATCACTGCACAAGCAGTCACATGGTGAGAGCTTTCTGGCCCTGGTGCAAAACCGCTTTGGCGGAAACGGGCTATATATCCTGGATGAGCCGGAAGCGGCTCTTTCTCCCTTAAGGCTCTTAACCCTATTAGCTGAGATCAACGCCTTGGTGAAAAACAATTCTCAGTTTATAATAGCCACCCATTCTCCGATATTGATGGCATATCCAAATGCCCAAATTTATCAGATCAATGAACACGGAATTGACACTGTTGCTTATAAAGAAACCGAACACTATCGGTTAACCAAGCAGTTTCTGGACAATCCAGAGCAAATGTTAAAATACCTGCTTGAAGAGTAGCAATGCCAGCCTCAGTGAATCTCAAGCATATTGATTTTCACATTATGGTGGATCCTAAGGTTACGGTTGAGGAGATCCATCAGCTGATTGGGGAGTTCAAGAAGCAAATGAATGACGAACTGAAATTTACCCGAGTCAATGTCCATGTCGACCCTTATCGAGCCGAAGGGAAGAATTAGATCTGCGGATTCCTTTATGCAAGATTATGAAATGCTTATGCAACTGAAAGGCAGGGGCAGTAACCTCCCGACTTTATTTTTGAAAAAATAGCGACTCCTTCAGCCGCAGTGGTTGTGGTTGAAGGAGTTTTTTGATGACCGCCCGCCGCACACTCGTGACTTTAGTCGTGAGTTAGGCGGGCAAATATCTGCGTATATTAAGAATAAAACGGCAAATTATTACTTTTAAAGGAAATATCCCCTATCATATGTTATAATATTATGGGTGAATATTATGGAAATAACAAAAGGCAGAGGTTATGTTTACTCCCTTAGATACCATATAGTTTTTGCACTAAATACCGGCATAAAATTATCATTGGCCAATTTGAAAAATGGCTGAAAGCCATGTTTTTAAATATTGCCGTCGCTAATGGCTTTAAGATTATTACTATGGAAGTAATGCCTGACCATGTGCATTTACTAATTGACTGTACCCCGCAACACTATATTCCAAACATTATTAAAGCCCTTAAAGGAAACTCTGCTCGATTTGGGT
>CAYXHK010000165.1:0-5332 GCA_964464665.1 uncultured Syntrophomonadaceae bacterium | reverse complement strand
TTCTAGTAATTGAAGCGAAGCAAAAGGAAGCAAAAAGAACGTCCCCTTGCTTCATGATTGCCTTCAATACTCTTTAAACTTTAACTCTTTACGCTTTTTTCAAGGGCGCGTAGCCCAGCAGCAATTGTTTGATGCCCATTTCCGGGAAGGCTACGGCTACTTGACTGTCTTTCCCCGAACCCTTGATCTGCACTACGACCCCTTGCCCCCATTTATCGTGAATCACCCGGTCGCCCACGGTTAAAACCGGGACTACCTCGTTGATCGCTTTACCGGTTCCGCGCACCTTCCGCTGACGATTCGGATTAGCCCCGGCATTAGCGGGCGTTTCTGACCTTTCCTTACTATTATGCCCATTTTCGCCGTTTGCCTGATAGGCTGCCTTATCAACTTCCGTTTGGTAAAACAGTTCGGCCGGGATCTCGCCCAAAAACCGGGAGACATGGTTGTTCCGCTGATAACCGTAGAGGGTACGGGCCGAAGCCCTGGTCAGATACAGCTTTTCGCGCGCCCGAGTAATCCCCACGTAACAGAGACGCCTTTCTTCCTCCAGCTGTTGCGGGTCTTGCATACTCATGGAATGCGGGAACACCCCTTCTTCCAGACCGGTTAAAAACACCACCGGGAACTCGAGGCCCTTGGCCCCATGCAGGGTCATCAGCACCACGGAATCCTCTTCTTCCTGGTATGAGTCCAGGTCCGTGACCAGCGCCAACTTGGCCAGAAAGCGGCTCAGCTTGCTCTGTTTCGATTCGGCGGCGCCCAAAATCGCCTCGATTTCTTCGTCCTCATCGTCCTCCAGATGCCCGGCGTCCGCGTCTTGGGTCACCGATAGGAATTCCTGCAGGTTTTCAATGCGGGTTTTGGCCTCCTGGGTATTTTCGGCGCGAAGTTCGTGCAGATAACCGCTCCGTTCCAAGGTCTGCTCCACCAGATAAGTCAGCCCTTGGTTCTCGTTAATCTGCCGCAGACCCTCGATTAAGTCTTCGAAAACCACCAGCGGCTGCGTGGTCTTGCCCTTTTCCCGCAGCTGATCGCTTAACAAGCAAAGGGCTTCGTAATAAGTCAGGTTTTGCTCGGCCGCCAGCTCAATCACCCGTTTCCAGGTGGCTTCCCCAATACCGCGGCGCGGCACATTAATAATCCGCTGCAGACTCACATTGTCCGCGGGATTGGCCAGCACCCGTAAATAAGCTAACAGGTCACGGATCTCCTTGCGCTGATAAAACCGCAGCCCGCCGATTATGCGGTACGGAATCCGGTACCGCACGAAAAATTCTTCAATTACCCGGGACTGGGCATGCGTTCGGTAAAACACCGCAAAATCCCGGTAGTTAGCGTTTTCTTTATGCTTTAAGTAGAGAATGCTTTCAACCACATACCGGCCTTCATCCTGCTCGGTTTCTCCCCGAAACATTTGCAGGAGCTGCCCCTTTTGGTTGCTCGTCCATAGCTTTTTCTCGCGCCGGGACTGGTTGTGGCTCACCACATGGTTAGCCGCGTCCAAGATGGTCTGGGTGGAACGGTAGTTTTCCTCTAATTTGATGATACGCGCGTCCGGGTAATCCCGCTCGAAACTAAGAATATTATTCAGGTCCGCTCCCCGCCAGCCGTAAATCGACTGGTCGGGATCCCCGACTACGCAGAGATTGCGGTGCTGCGCCGCCAAAAGCTTGACTAAAATGTACTGGGAGTGGTTCGTGTCCTGGTATTCATCGACTAAGATATAGCGGAATTTTTTCTGGTAATAGTCCAAAAGGTCAGGGTTTTCCCGCAGGAGTCGGACGGTCTGCATGATCAGGTCGTCAAAATCGAGCGCGTTTAAATACTTTAAGCGTTTTTGGTACCAGGCGTAAAGCTCAGCTACTTTTTGCTCGATCAGGTCTGCGGCTTTGCGCGCATAGGCCGTTGGGTCCTGCAGCTGGTTTTTGGCCGCGCTGATTCGGTAGAGCACGTTGCGCGGCGGGTATTTTTTATCGTCCAGGTTGAAAGCGCGCAGGCCCTCTTTAATCAAGGTCAGCTGGTCGCTGTCGTCGTAAATCGTAAAATCACGGGTGTAGCCCAAGACCGCGATTTCCCGGCGCAGGATACGGGCGCAAGCCGCGTGAAAGGTTGAGACCCAGGGACTTTTAAAGTTTTCCAGGATCATGTTCAGACGGCTCTTCATTTCCTGCGCCGCCTTGTTGGTAAAGGTGATCGCTAAAATGTTCGAGGGATGAACTCCTTTGTTTTGCACCAGGTAAGCCACCCGATAGGTTAATACGCGGGTTTTCCCGCTGCCGGCCCCGGCCAGGACTAAGACCGGGCCTTCGGTATGCTCTACAGCGGCTTGTTGTTCCGGATTAAGTTTGTTTAAGATTTGCACGGTTTTTCCTCCAATTATCCAAGCGAGATTTCCCGCCTTGACTCCAGCTTCCATTTGACCCTAGTTGACCCTAGTTGACCTTAATTGACCCAGGTAATCTTGAATATTTCGGTGCTTGAGAACAAATTAATGAAGCAATTCTTTTTGATGAAACATATTATAAAACTGGAAGATTAAGAAACCGATATATTTGAACGCCATCCTATCCCCCAATCTTGTATGAAAAATTAATTCCATCTGTCCCCTTAGGGGACAACGTGAATTAATTTTAGATGTGAAGAGGGAATAGTCCCCTCCCGATTTTTGTCGAAATCCCCCTCCACCTTATAGGAGTTATCTAATACCCATTCCGGTGCCCCTCTCTAAGCAGCAGCCACAATAATTATCCCATTTTATCCCAACAAAACGGCTTCTGCCCCGCCTCAACAGCGCTCAGCCTCTTAAAGCAGGCTGATGGTTTCTCTTCTATTGTACCATGTACCAGTTGAAAAAGCTTAATCCGGTATCCCGGCAAACAAACAGGAAAAACCCCTGGATCAATCACCTTAATCAGCAAGGGGCATAGGGGAAAGCATTTAATATTATTGGTTAATGATTTAATGAAGGAATTCCTGGTAGCAGTGACTGAGTTGGGCCAGCTTAAAGCAGCGGTAATTATCTCGGTAATTATCTATTAATGGAGGAATCTTAATAGAGGAACACTTGAAACAAAGGAGTCCTTAAACTCCCCTTATGATAGTTAGATTTAAGGTCTGCCCTGTTGTCCGCTGTTTCGCGCATAGACTACCGGCAGCTGTCGCTTATGTTCACTACTCCGGTGCAGGTATTCGATCCGTTCGCGAGCCTCAGGGGCTACCGGCTTGCCTTCCAGAAAGTCGTCGATCTCCGCGTAGGTTACACCCATCTCCGCTTCGTCCGTCTGGCCGACCCAAAGACCCGCCGAAGGAGCCTTGGCAATAATTTGGGTTGGGATGCCTAAAACGCGGGCTAAGTCACGGACCTCCCGCTTTGTAAACTGGCTTAGCGGCAGCAAGTCCACCCCTCCATCACCGTACTTGGTGAAGTAACCCGTGTAGACTTCCGCGGCATTGTCAGTGCCGACCACCAGGTACTGCAGGAAATTGGCGACCGTGTAAAGGGTACTCATCCGCAGCCGGGCCCTTAGGTTGGCATCAGTCAGCCGGGTATTTGAGGTCAAAGCGTCCGAGGCACAAAATCCGCTCAGCCCCTGGGTGGCCGCACGCAAAATACTTTGGTGCGGCACATCCAGATTCAGCTCCAGCTTGTGAATCCCGAACGTATCGCATACCAAATGGGCATCGGCCACATCTTCGTCACTGCTGTGGCAGGGCAGAATCAAACCAAGGGACGTCTCGGGAAAAGCCCGTACCGCCAAGGAAGCCACGACCGCGGAGTCGATTCCGCCGGACACCCCTAAGACCAAACCCTGGACTTTGGCTTCCCGCACCTTAAATCTTAGCCATTCGATCATCCCGTTTATTTCCGCTTCCAACTTATAAACCCCCTATTCGAGCCCAAACAACGATTCAATATAGTCAGGGCCGGCCCGTTTACGGCGATTAAATCCTGATTCCGTTGCTGATACGACGATTAAAACCTTAAGCCGTTGCTGATCATCAGTAAAACCAAATATCGTATCGGGTCAGGGCCGATAGCTTGCTTTAGAATTATTATACAAGATATTACGGCCACGACCCAAGTCCTAGAAAAGAATCTATGTCAAAATCGAAGCTTAAGAAAAGGTTATGCGCCAGAATGAAATATCACAGAATGAAAAGTCTTGGAAGATTACGATTCAAACTAAATATCGGAAGGTAATGGCTTTAATTGTCCAATTCGGATTATAATTGATAAGAAACAGCTTCGACGACATTGAATATTAGAAGGCTTCCCTGAAAGTGATCGACCCAACTTTTAAAAATTTGCACATTCCGGCAAGAATTTGCTATACTTTTTAGGATAATTTCTATTTTTCTTTTAATGATCATATAAAAGTTTAAATGATTAAAAGTTTCAATGATCATGTAACGTTTAAAATAACGTTCAAACTAAAACTGTTGCCCTCTTGAAAGGAGCGCCGCAAACACATGGAATTTTTAAAAATTCATGGCATCGGCAATGATTTTGTCCTGATGGATTACTTAAAGGGCGCGCCCGATATGGCCTGGCCCGAACTCGCCCAAAAGATGTGCGACCGACACTTCGGAATTGGCGCTGACGGACTGGTACTCCTGCTTCCGTCCTATGTGGCTGACCTCAGGATGCGGATTTTTAACCCAGACGGCAGCGAAGCCGAGATGTGCGGCAACGCCATCCGTTGCGTGGCCCGCTACGTTTACCAGCGCAGCCTGGTCAGCGGCCGTTTAATCAAAGTTGAAACCCTGGCCGGCCTCAGAATACCCGAGATCATCACCAACGACCAAGACGAGTTTGCCGGGGTTAAAGTCGATATGGGCGAACCGATTCTCGACCCGGTTCAAATCCCCATGTCCGTCATTAACGAAAACATCGTCAACTACCCCCTGCAGTTTGCTGGCGGGGAACTGATGATCACCGCGGTCTCCATGGGCAATCCGCACTGCATCACCTTTGTGTCCAAGCTCGACAAGGTTCCCTTCTTTGATTGGGGACCCAAACTCGAATTCCATCCGCTATTCCCCCGGAAGACCAACGTTGAGTTTGTGGAAGTCTTAAACCCGAATGAAGTAAGGATGAGGGTATGGGAAAGAGGAGCCGCTGAGACCTTAGGCTGCGGAACCGGCGCCTGTGCCGTAGGCGTGGCAGGTGTCTTAAACAATTTGACCAATCGCCGGATCACCGTTCATCTGCCGGGCGGAGACCTGCAAATCGAGTGGGCGGAAAACGGCCGCGTTTACATGACCGGACCGGCAGAGGAAATATTCACCGGCAACTGGTTGGGCTAAAGCGCATACGATAGTTTGCCTC
>CAYXHK010000164.1:4370-5336 GCA_964464665.1 uncultured Syntrophomonadaceae bacterium | reverse complement strand
TGAACATCGTCACCTACCCGGCGGATGATTGTCCGCTGTGCAATCAAGGGTTGCCGGTGGTTAAGCCCGGGAGCCGCAAGGCATAGATGAGATAATAATTAACTAGAATTAGAAAAATGGCAAAGAGAAAATAAATCGATTGCCTAAAGACCGGTAATATCCTGTCGTTACATAAGTATGACAGGGTATTACCATTTCAGGCTCAATAATTTCCAGGGAAGGAGAGAGTATTATTCTTCAAACCATTTCCAATGAAACGAAAATTCCACAATGGAAAATAGAAAACACGATCAATCTGCTTGATGCGGATATGACGATTCCCTTTATTGCCCGTTACCGAAAAGAGCAAACAGGCGAGTTGGATGAAGTCCAAATTCGCCAAATTAATGATTCCTGCAAGGCTTATCGCGCTTTAGAACAAAAGAAGTCCGACACAATTCGCCTGATTGATGAGCAGGGCAAATTAACGGAAGACTTAAAATCAAAAATACTAGCGGCCACTAAACTGACAGAAGTTGAGGACATATACCGCCCTTATCGCCCCAAGCGGAAAACCAGAGCCAGTGTCGCCAAAGACAACGGGCTAGAACCTTTGGCAAATCACCTATTATCCTTGCCAAAGGAAGGCTCCCTTGAAACCGAAGCTGAAAAATATTTATCGGATACGGTACTGACGATTTCTGATGCCATCCAGGGGGCAAAAGACATAATTGCGGAAATGGTATCAGACGATCCAGATGTTCGGGCATGGGTACGCGCGTACAGTTTTAATCATGGGCTGCTGATCACCAAGGCCAAAGACGCTGAAAAAGCCTCTGTTTATCAAATGTATTATGACTACAAGGAATCCGTCAAAAGAATTGTTCCGCACCGCATTTTAGCCATTAACCGAGGAGAAAAAGAGGAATACCTAAGAGTTTCAATAGAAATCCCCGCGGAAACCGTTCTGGCTTGGTTAAATCGAAG
>CAYXHK010000164.1:0-4360 GCA_964464665.1 uncultured Syntrophomonadaceae bacterium | reverse complement strand
CTACCGGGGAATCCATGCAATTAATAAACGAGGCGATTGCAGATGGATATAAACGCCTTCTGGCCCCAGCCATTGAGAGGGACATTCGAAACGAACTGACTGAAAAAGCAGAAACCCAGGCCACAATCGTTTTTTCCAAAAATCTTCGCAGCTTACTACTCCAGCCGCCGGTAAAAGGCAAAGTGTGTTTAGCAATTGATCCCGCCTACCGGACCGGGTGCAAACTTGCGGTTGTAGATGCAACCGGCAAACTTTTAGAAACGGGCGTTATTTATCCTACACCACCACAAAAAAAGATTGAAGAAGCCAAGAAAGAACTGACGCGGCTTATCGAACGCCATAACATTGATTCATTGATACTGGGAAACGGCACCGCCTCCCGGGAAACGGAGTCCTTTGTTGTTGAATTTTTAGAACAATACGATAAAGACCTAACGTATACCATAGTCAACGAAGCTGGGGCATCTGTTTACTCTGCTTCCGAGTTGGCAGCCAAAGAATTTCCCGATCTGGACGTTTCTAGGCGCAGCGCCATATCTCTCGCCAGGCGAATTCAAGATCCATTGGCCGAACTAGTAAAGATTGACCCAAAATCAATTGGGGTTGGGCAATATCAACACGACATTGCTTCCAAACGATTGGACGAAAGCCTTTCCGCAGTAGTTGAGTCCGTGGTTAACTACGTTGGGGTCAACATCAATACCGCCAGCTCTTCACTTTTAAGGTATGTGGCGGGGATAAACGCCACTGTAGCTGAAAATATCGTTAAGCATAGAGAGGAGAAAGGGGTTTTCGGCAATCGAAAAGAGTTGCGAAAAGTAGCCAAATTAGGTCCGAAGGCTTTTCAACAATCAGCGGGATTCTTAAAAATCATTGATGGTGAAAACCCCCTCGATAATACGTCGGTTCACCCGGAATCTTATGATTTAACCATGCGGTTATTGGACATGACCGGATTGAGCATACAGAATATTGGTGCCCCGAGCCTAAACGAAAAACTAACGACTCTTAATATCGAGGAAGCGGCAAAGAAACTTAATGCGGGGGTGCCTACATTAAAGGATATTGTTGAAAGCCTCATGCGCCCTGGTCGTGATCCGCGCGAAGATATGCCTCCCCCTGTATTTCGAAAAGACGTGATGGAGATGAAAGATTTACGGATAGGCATGGAGTTTCAAGGAGTAGTCCGAAACGCGGTAGATTTTGGTATTTTTGTAGACATCGGAGTTAAGCAAGACGGGCTGGTGCATATTTCTGAAATAAGCAATCGAAGAATTAAGCACCCGTTAGAAGTTGTGTCGATTGGAGATGTAATTTCCGTGAGAGTAATTGGAGTGGATTTGGATAAAGGGCGGATTTCGTTAACGATGAAAAATTCTTCAACTAATAACACCGATTAGGTTTTCGAACCCAGATTAAAAGGATTCATCCCTATTGACGCAGAATATATTGATAGTTCCCCTCGAAAAAAGAGGGGAATTGTCTTGTAGTTTTACATCCTTTGTTTTAAACTTTTAAAGCAGTGCTAAAGAGCCTGCAAGGAGGATAAGCAGTATCTCGAAATAAGCCGGTCGATCCCATCCCCCACGGGCGGATCTGAAATCCCCGGCAGTGATTGCCGGTAAAAAGGCAGTATTAAACCAGCTCGGTTAGGCTGCGTTGGGCAACCCGGGGCCGGTAATTCAAAATATATATGCAGCCACCATTTTCCGCAGGTTTGAACTCAGGCTTCATTTAAATATTATGTCTAAATATTATGTCTAAATATTATGTAGGCCGGTTGGAGTGTAGGAGAATTTTGTTCTCAGGTATTATCCCCAGCCTTGGGCTGGAATTTTTTGTATTTTTACCCGGCGTCAGTGGGATTTTGAAAAGGAGTGATGGTAGTGGAATTAGTGAAACTCATCATCGATGGAAGGGAGGTTGAAGCCCCGGCAGGAACCACGATACTGCAGGCTGCAGAATTGGCTGGGATAGAAATACCCCGCCTATGTTACGACCCGGATCTTAGTCTGATGGGATCATGCCGCATGTGTGTGGTTGAAGTGGAAGGGAACCGATTGCTGCCGGCATCGTGTGTAACGCCGATAATGCCTGGCATGGTCGTTAGTACCGACTCGCCGGCCGTTGTCGAAGCCAGGAAGACCATACTGGAACTACTGCTTGCCAATCATCCCCTCGATTGCATGACCTGCGACAAGTTGGGTGATTGCAAGCTGGCTGATTATGCGTACCGTTATGGGGTCAAAGACAGTCCATTCAAGGGAGAGAAGTACTGTTATGCCATAGACGAGAGCAACCCGTTCATCAGCCGCGACTTGAACAAGTGTATCCTGTGCGGCGCTTGTGTCCGAGCTTGTGAAGAGATGACCGGCCAGGACAACCTGTCGTATCTGAATCGTGGTTACCATCGCAAAGCCACCACCGCCGGGGACGTTGACTATATCGATTCTGACTGCGTTTTCTGCGGGCAGTGCGTAGCGGTGTGTCCTACCGGCGCCCTGACCGAGAAGAGTATGAAAGGACTTGGCCGTCGCTGGGACATTGAGCGGGTGCGGACCACCTGTCCATTCTGCGGGACCGGCTGTAATTTCGATCTGGCCGTTAAGGACAAGAAGGTAATCGGTGTGCTTTCCAACCCCGAAAGCCCGGTCAATGGGCGCAGCCTCTGTATCAAAGGGCGCTTTGGCTGGGACTTCATTTACAACGAAAACCGCCTGACCACCCCATTAATTAAAAAAGAAGGCAAATTTGAACCAGCATCCTGGGATGAGGCTTTTGACCTGATCGCCGCCCGGTTTAATGAGATCAAGGCCCAATATGGCCCCGAGTCCTTCGCGGCCCTTAGTTCAGCCCGCTGTACAAATGAGGAGAACTACCTGGTACAGAAATTCACCCGTGCCGTAATGGGCTCCAACAACGTCGACCACTGCGCCCGCACCTGACACGCGCCCACCGTGGCCGGTCTGGCCACCACCTTTGGAAGCGGCGCGATGACCAACCCGATCAGCGATATCACTGAGCACAGTGAACTCATTTTCCTGATCGGAACCAATCCTACTGAAGCCCACCCGATTATTGGATACAAGATGAGGCAGGCAGCTCGCCGGGGAGCTAAATTAGTCGTTTGTGATCCCCGTCGTATTGACCTGTGCGATGAAGCTGACTACTGGCTGCGTCAGAATCCGGGTACCGACATCCCCCTCCTCAATGGTTTGATGCATATCATCATTAAGGAAGGTCTCGAAGATAAGAAATTTATCGCAGAGCGTACCGAAAACTATGAAGAACTTAAAGCTATTGTAGAGAGTTATACTCCGGAGAGAGTATCAGAAATTACCGGTGTCGCGGTTGATGACCTGTATGCAGTAGCGAGACTCTATGCCACTACTGACAAAGCCGGAATTTTCTACACTCTGGGAATCACTGAACACATTTGCGGAACCCGCAACGTCATGAGCTGTGCCAACCTGGCGATGCTGACCGGTCACCTGGGACGTCCCGGAACCGGCGTATGCCCGCAGCGCGGTCAGAACAACGTGCAGGGTGCCTGCGATATGGGTGCATTACCGAATGTATTTTCTGGTTATCAGGCGGTCACCCTGGATGCTGCCCGCGAAAAGCATGAAAAAGCCTGGGGAGTATCCCTGTCTGGCAAAGCAGGTTTGAAGATTCCGGAGATGTTTACCGCTGCCCATGAAGGCAAGGTCAAAGCGATGTACATTCTGGGCGAGAATCCGGTTCTCACCGATCCTGATGCCAACCACATCCGCAAGGCTCTCGAACACCTCGACTTCCTGGTAGTACAGGAACTGTTCATGACCGAAACTGCGGCTTATGCAGACGTTATCCTGCCGGGTGCAAGCTTTGCGGAGTCCGAAGGAACATTTACCAATACCGAGCGCCGGGTCCAGAGAGTGCGCCAGGCAATTGATCCCCTGCCCGGGAAACCGGATTGGCAGACGATATGTGAAATGTCCGGCCGTCTGGGTTATCCTATGAATTACGGCAGCGCCGCTGAGATTTGGGATGAGATGGCCTCGCTGTCACCGTCCATGGCCGGAATCAATTATGTCCGGCTCGATGAACAAAATAGCATACAGTGGCCCTGTCCGACTTTGAACCATCCCGGCACCCCTATTTTGCATGTCGGTAAATTTACCCGTGGCCTCGGACTGTTCCAGCCGTCAGAGCATATACTCCCCGGAGAAATGCCTGATGCGGATTATCCGTTCCTGCTGTCCACCGGCAGAATCCTGAACCATTACAATGTCACGACTCCCTATTCACCGGGCA
The DNA here is from genome assembly GCA_964464665.1 of uncultured Syntrophomonadaceae bacterium. Lineage (GTDB taxonomy): Bacteria > Bacillota > Ch66 > Ch66 > Ch109 > CAYXHK01. The sequence goes on along the minus strand of CAYXHK010000164.1, from coordinate 64 downwards.
TAGCCAGTATCTGGAATAAGGAAATGGCTGAGCTCAATCCGGTTGATGCTGAGAAACTTGGGGT
>CAYXHK010000163.1:0-5347 GCA_964464665.1 uncultured Syntrophomonadaceae bacterium | reverse complement strand
ATATTTAGCTAAACAAAAACTAAAAGGTGGAATGCGCGGTGTGGCAAAAGGCAAAAAATTTTTATCCGCCTTGGATCGGTGATTATATAAACTGCCGGTGTAAAACGGAGATATAAAGAAAGGAAAAACTTTGAGTTTAAGGCCCAAACGGGCAAGGGGCATGAAAAAGGCGGGCTTAGATTTTGGCTAAAGGAAGGAAAGGAGAAACTTTGAGTTAAAAGAGTGGCTCAAAGCAGCGGCGAGAGGAGAGACATTAAAAGGACGAGAAAAATTATTGCCCCAACTAACCAGGCAATAAAGACTGAAGCTTTATTATAGCGATAATCCATTGAACTGCACCTCCATTCGCGGATAAATATATAACAAGATAACTTCGCTAAATGATTTCGAGTTCCTGCTTTGTGACAGATTTTCTTTATTGACTAGCTAAGCTGGATAATCGTTATTGTTTTATTTAAGCATGACAAGATTAATTGTTTTAAGTTTTCATGTAAGCCATAAAATAAAGCTGTTAACAAGTCATGTGCTAACAGCTTAGAATTCTATTATTTAGGCAATCCGATTAAGCTAATTAAAATTCGGTCAGGTTATTTTTTGCTTTATAGCAATAATTTAGGTTTTAAGTGTTGCCTAGCTTAATAGTTGGAGGCATTACGGAAGCATTCCCAGCAATAAACCGGACGGTCCCCCCGCGGGTTGAAGGGAACTTGAGTTTCGCATCCACAACCGCTGCAAGTTACATCAAACATTTCTCTTTCTCCAGAGAAGGAACGGTTGGTTTGACCTTTGCGGGCTCTGCGGCAGTCCGGGCAACGGGCTGGGAGGTTTTGAAAGCCCTTTTCTGCATAAAATTCTTGTTCGCCAGCTGTGAAAGTAAAGTCGTTTTCGCAATCCCTGCATTGTAATACTTTGTCTTCGAATACCACTGGATGATCCCCTTTCGAAATAAAGCTCCCCCTGTTTTAACCACCACCGGCAGCTGCCCAAAAGCCAAGCGAACCCAAATGATGATTTGGAAGGCCACTAAATATAATAACATTGATATCCAGAAATGTAAAACCAATTTTATCCCACTAATTCGACAATATTTGTCATGGAGTAAGACTTAATCAAGAAGTTCAATGGTCTAGCCGAATTGGTTTAGGCTGAATTTTAAGTTAGGGTGGTTTTCGGAAACAGAGCGTGAAATCCGAAGACCGGTGTAAGGCGGAAAAACATGCTATACTAAAAGCGATGTAACCTCAAAAGCCATTAATAAAGAGAGGATATGGAAGACGGTTGCATGGAATTTAATCCGGCCAATAAGTGCGGAACTGCGTTTGAATCATTTTTCCTTTAGAAAGTGAAATTCCGGACTCTGGTTGCCGCGAAAGCCGAAACGCTCAATAAACAGATCTTGCGGCAAATACTAAACGAACGCACCTCCAACTTTTTATCGACTGATTATATTTTTAGGCTTTTTTCGGCCTTTATGGCTCGTATGTCCACAGCTTTTAAAGCTTGGTTGAGTCGAATACTTTTTTATATTTTGTTCACATCTAATACTTTGCTGAATACTTTATTCGAATATTTAGTTGAGGTAGTAGCTGACGATGCGGAAACTGACCAGCATGCTTAATTTGGCCAAAATTAACCCGGCCCAGACCGGGCCGGGCCACCGGCGTTATATACTGACAGTCATCCTCTTGGTGGTCTTTTCCATTCATTATCTCCAGCGGATCAATATCGGTGTTTTACTGGCTGATCCAAAATTCCTGCTGGATATGGGACTGAATGGGGAACCCGGCAAACAGGGGATGCTCATGACCCTTTTTCTCTTAGCCTATGCCCTGACCAATCTTTGCACTGGGTCTTTAGGGGATCGGTTTGGACCGCGCCGCATGATGCTCCTTGGCGTGCTGGTCGGCGGAGCAGCGATGCTCTTAGGGGGCGCGGCCGCCGGTTTTGGCACCCTGCTAATGGCTAGGGTTATGCTGGGAATCGGACACGGCATCCACTACCCAAACCACGGGGTGTTCATCCGACACTGGTTTCCCTCCTGGGAAAGGGGCCGGGCCAACTCGATCTCGAGTATCGGGTCCAACCTGGGTCCGATCTTGGCCATGCCTTTATTTACGGTGGTAACTCTCGCCTGGGGATGGAAGATGAGTTTTTATCTCATGGCCGGAGCGGCTTTTCTGGTGGCTTTACCGCTGATTTTACTGTTTATCCGCGACCTGCCGAGTGAATGCAACTGGATCTGCGATTCGGAAAAAGAATACCTGCGGGAAAATGTGGGGCAGTGTGCTTACGGTTACGAGCCAAAGGAGAAATCTCTGACCGTGCGGATCAAGGAAGTACTGGCCACTCCCCAGTTTGTTCTGTTGATGGTGGTCTATGCCGCGTTTCTTTCGATCTGGTTTGGTCTGCTGACTTGGCTGCCGCAGTATTTAACCCTGGCTAGGGGGCTTTCCTTTAAAACCATGGGTTATATCGCCTCTTTACCTTATGTGCTGGGCATTGGCGGACTGCTTTTGGCCGGGTTTGGTTCGGACCGCATCGGCCGGCGCGCGCCTTTTGCCTTATGCGCTTTTGTGGGTGCCGCTTTATTCTTGTTTGGCGCGGCCATAACCGAAAATCCATACCGGAGTGCCGTCCTGATCGCAGCCGGAACCGGCATGATTTCCTTGTTTATCGGGGTGTTTTGGGCGATGGTGCAAAACCGTCTGCCCGGACACTTGGTGGGGTTTGCGACCGGCTTAATATCTGGTATGGGCAATCTTTTTTCAGCCTTGGCGCCGGTAGCCATTGGTTTCTTGATTCAGTTTTTCCATAGTTATTTCGCGGGAATTTTATATCTGGTAGTCATTGGTTTAATGGGGGCGTTCTGCAGTATTGTCCTGGTCCGCGAGGAAACAGGGTTGCGGGGAAACCAGGGTGTTGACGGCAAAATTATTGCCGGATAGGGGATGATCCTCTTTTTATGGATGGGGTTGACTTTTATGGATGAGCGATGGCTGATCAATTAAAGAACAATTAAAAAGGATGATTAAAGCAGTTGCTTAATCATCCTAAAAGCAAAAGAAATCATAGATTAAATATAAAAATAGTGAGTAAACCTGTAAGCGGAGTTCTGTCCCTCAATAAATGAGGTGATGATCATCTATCTAGGATGTCAGTTGCCTGACACCTCAAGCGACCTACCCGGAAGCGGAGCGGGCGACTCCATCGCTTCTCTATTCGGTCTTGCTCCGAGTGGGGTTTACCGAGCCGGCCAGTCACCTGACCGCTGGTGAGCTCTTACCTCACCTTTCCACCCTTACCGGTAAAACCGGCGGTTTCTTTCTGTGGCACTTGCCTTAAGGTCACCCTTACTGGGAGTTGCCCAGCACCCTGCCCTGTGGAGCCCCGACTTTCCTCGATCACCGCCTTTCAGCGCTCGTGACCGCGATCATCCGGTTTACTCACCTAAGTTCAATGGTTCATTGGTTTGTAGTCAGTGCTTATTTAAAGACGTGCAATCAAGAATAGCATGGACTGATGCCGGCTGTCAAGTTTGCGACAAGTTCACGACAGGGTTGCGGCAAGTTTGCGGCAAGTTCTTAGCAAGTTTGTGGTATGTTTGCGATAAGTTTGCGGCAAGGCGCTGGACTATACGCAACGTTTTGCTGGCGATTATCGAGGCAGCCGAGATCTCGGACATAATTAAACTGTTGGAAAATTTTCTGCGGGCAAGAGTCTTCATGGGAGGAATGACCAAAACAGTGTCGAATTATAGTTAGACAGTCAGACCTGATAGATTAAAATTTACCCATTAAATTCGTACTTGTTTAATTGGCTGGAGGGAGAGCAGCAGGTTGGAAAAGCAGAAGGAAGCCGAGCAAAAAATCGAAGATCCCGGACAGAGATTAGCCGCTCTAGGTCGAAGGCATATTAAAGTAATTGGCGGACCAACCTTGGGGCAAGTGGAAACCTTAATCAGAGACTGGCTACAGGAAGGGCATTTTGTCCGACATCTGCAGGTCGACCATCTGCCGAAACAACCGGAATGTGAACGCTGGCAGGCTATTATTACTTATTATTTGAACGACGCCGCAGTCCGGCCGCCGAAACGCCGTTGTCATCGGTGCGCAAACCAGATTGATTGCCAGCGTTATCAGACTTATCTAAACCAAAAAACCGAACTGGCAAAACTGCTGAAGGAAGACTATACAGATCAGCTGGATCAGCCGAAGGATTGATCCCGGTGTCCGACCATGGCCACTGCATACAACAACTCAACGCTAATTTGAACACCTTCCCAACTGAAGCGGGAGTGGACTGCCCAGCCAGCCGCGGATTACATATTTTTAAGGTAAAAGATAATAAAGTAACCGATGATAGCGGCAATCGGGATTGAAATAATATGGATCATCCACCAGCGGCCCGGGGAAATGGTTAACCATTTTAGCTTTTGGCTCATCGTCTGTTACCTCCCAATAGGAACATTATTTATTGAGATTCAGTTAAACTGAATTTAGATAAACTTAAACAGCTTAGCCAATAAAGATGCCGGCAGAATTTTTTTAGGGGTCCTGTTTTACAGGACCCCTTAGGACTGCGCCAGGCAAACCAGTCTAATGCGTATTGACTGAATTAGCCCCAAATTTCCGTAAAACGGAAGCAGCCTCGTCGATTTTCTCCGGAGCGGATTGGACGGCTACCATAATTTTGCCGGAGCGAATTTCCTGCTCAATTTGGCGGCCTTGTTGTTCCGGAATCCCCCAATCGATCAGGCTGCCGGTAATCCCGCCGGTGGCAGCGCCGCCCAGCAGGCCAGCAATTGGTCCCGCAGCAAAAAGTGGTCCTAATCCGGGAATCGCCAAGGCACCAACTCCTACCGCTAAACCGGCCAGAGCGCCCAGCGTTCCGCCGGTAGCAGCGCCGTCGGTTATCGAGTCGCCGCCAAGTTCCATATCCTGGCGACCCTGCTGGCGGCCACGGCCGCCTTCCCGCACGACGTCATCTTTAGCCATGATTGATATTTCCTGGTTAAAGCCTTTTTCCCTCAATCCTCTGACTGCCTCTTCTGCTTTAGCGCGGGTATCAAAGGTACTAATTACTAATTTTGCCAAAGGAAAATGACCTCCTTCAAGTGTGTTTAGTTAGAAACCTTCTGGCTTTCTAATCCTTATTTATTGTACCCGGTACCGAAAGATCTATGCGAATTTAATGGTCGGCTTATTAAAAGGCAATGATTAGAGCTTTTATAGGTATTGATATAATCATTTATTAACCTATTTACTAACCTAAGGAATGTTTCATAGAAAATGGCATCTTTAATTTTGGCGCGATTAATCCGCAGAGAATATTGGCGGCGACAGGAAAT
>CAYXHK010000162.1:0-5360 GCA_964464665.1 uncultured Syntrophomonadaceae bacterium | reverse complement strand
TTATCTGAAAAAAAGGAATAGTATTGGCTATAAAGGTGTCTGGAAGAAAGCCGGCGATTGGCTCGACCAGCCGGTTAAAACCTTGTTCTCAACCAAAGAGTAGTTTTAGCTTCAGTGAAATCGGGGAGGACTGCAAGGTCTTGTACTGCATGACCACTTAATTAAGAAGAAAAGCAAATAGAAAGAGTCGCCTGAACCAACCAGACTACCCATAAATCAGAAGCAGCTTCTGATTTATGGGTGGTTTCTTTATGTTCCCGTAAAAATGCAAAATTTTGGGCTGAAATTAGTAATAAAATCCAGACAACTCCGATACTTATTTAGTATAAAAAGGTAAAGGAGGAATTTGTGTGGAGAAGAGTATGAAAACCCCATTTATTTTAGTTGTCTTGCTGCTTAGTCTGGGATTAATGACCATTGGCTGTGAATGGCTGCCGTTTGGGGATGATCAGACCAAGACCGGGCAGGACCAAGAAGCTCTATCTGTGCCTACCACTGGGGAAAAGCTGGGAGAAAACGCGGAAATAATTATTGGGGAAAGCCAGAGCAATGTGGAAATGATTGCGGTGGAACTGTATTTTATGGACGCGGCCAGCCAGAAACTGGTCAAGGAAAAAAGAGAAATCCCCAAAACAGTAGGAATGGCCAGGGCTACCCTGGAAGAACTGTTTAAAGGCGCGGCAGACACCGGGTCCGGACTTGCCTCGGCAATTCCACTGGGCACTTCATTGCTGGATATCAATGTGCGTACAGACGGGAAATGTATCGTGGATTTGAGTAGGGAATTTATTTCCAACCTGGGCAAAGACCCGCAGACTGAGACCCTGGCGGTTTACGCAGTGGTAAATACTTTGACTCAGTATCCTACGGTTACCGAAGTCCAGGTGCTGGTGGACGGGCAGATTGTCAACAGTCCGCGGGGGGAAGTAGACCTTAGCCAGCCGCTGACTCGGAGCGAATCCATAATTAAAAACTGATAAAAAGGCCGGTTCCAGCGGCGATCTAGATTTTGACGGCAGACTAAATGTGGTATAATATCCAGCGTAACCACTGGCTAAAGCACTAGATTAAGGAAAAGGAAACGGAAGTGATAGGTGTGTCCGAGGACCAGCCAATCGGCGTCTTCGACTCCGGCGTGGGCGGGTTGACCGTAGTTCGCGTTTTGTTAGAAAAGCTGCCGCAGGAAAAGATCATCTATCTGGGAGACAATGCCCATTTGCCATATGGTTCTCGAACGGTAGAAGAACTCAAAGGCTTTGCCACTCAGATAGCCGATTTTTTGGTGGGACAGAAAGTCAAGATGATTGTGGCGGCCTGTAACACCAGTTCGGCAGTTTCCTTAGAATATTTAACCGAAAACTATGCTTTGCCGATTGTCGGGGTGATTGAACCGGGAATCAGGCGGGCTTTGGCAATCACCCGAAATGGCCGGATTGGGGTTTTGGCAACCGAAGCCACGATCAGAAGCGGGGCTTTTGGTCAAACCGCCCGTCAGATTGACCCGGCTGCAAAGGTCTTCAGTCAAGCCTGCCCTCGGTTGGTGCCGTTGGTTGAAAGCGGCAAACTAGCGGGAACTGAAGCGGAACAAGCCTGCCGGGAGTATCTGGCTCCTTTGCTGGAGGCCAGGGCAGACACAATTATTTTGGGGTGCACTCATTACCCCTTTTTAAGTCCCGTAATTCAGAAACTGGCCGGTGAGGGGGTAACGCTGGTCGACCCGGCTCAGGAAACCGTAGACCAGGTTCAGGGAATTCTCCAGAACTTGGGCCAGTTAAATCAGTCGCCCAAACCAGCTGAGCCGTACCGTTTTTATTCGACCGGCGCGCCGGAATCGTTTATAAAGGTAGGGAAACTGGCTCTGGGAGATCTGCTGCAGCAGGTGGAGCAGATTAACTTAGATTAAGGACGGAAGTCAAATGCGCGAGATTGCAGCGGAGCGGATTAGCCAAGCCGTTGCCGAACTGTGTTTAAAAGCGAATTATCAGCTGGGGGAGGATGTTTATCAAGCCCTCAGCTTTAGTATGCAGGCGGAGGAATCAGCGGCCGGGAAAGAAATACTGGCCCGAATTATCGAAAATATCGCCATTGCCGGGTCGGAAAAACTGCCGCTTTGTCAGGATACCGGCCAAGCCGTGGTTTTTGTGGAACTGGGTCAGCAGGTCCAGGTAACCGGCGGTGATCTGAGCGATGCGATAAATGAGGGCGTACGCCGCGGTTATGAGCAGGGGTATCTCCGAAAATCAATGGTGCGGGGTTTGTTTGAACGGGAGAATACCGGGGATAACACACCGGCCATTATTCACTACGAGATTGTACCCGGCGAGCAGCTGCGCATAACCTTAGCCCCTAAGGGCGGAGGCAGCGAAAACATGAGCCAGGTTCGGATGTTAAAACCGGCGGATGGTGTTGCCGGAATCAAAAAGTTTATCGTGGAGGTCGTCGCTGAGGCGGGCCCGAATCCTTGTCCTCCGGTAGTCGTCGGGGTAGGGATTGGCGGGACCATGGAGAAAGCCGCGCTTTTAGCCAAACGGGCCTTGCTCAGACCTTTAAGCCAACCGAATCCCGATCCCCAGCTTGCCGTGTTGGAAGCGGAAGTTTTAAGCCAGATAAATGATCTGGGGATTGGCCCGCAGGGTTTAGGCGGCCGGATAACCGCTTTGGCCGTCCAGATCGAAAACTTTCCGACGCACCTTGCTTGTCTGCCGGTTGCGGTTAATTTAAACTGTCACTGTGCTCGGCACCAGGAGGTCTGCTTATGATTAAGCATTTAAAGCTGCCTCTCGATAAAGATACGGTTTGGGACCTTAAAGCCGGGGAATCGGTATTGCTTTCCGGGATTTTGTACGCGGCCCGGGATGTTGCCCATCGCCGCTTGTTTGAAGCGATTCGTCAAAATCAGGAATTACCGATCCCTCTGGAAGGACAGGCTATATATTATGTGGGGCCAAGTCCCGCGCGACCCGGCCGGGTTATTGGTTCAGCCGGACCCACCACCAGCGGCCGGATGGATGTCTTTACGCCCAGCTTGATTGAGCGGGGGCTTAGGGTTATGATTGGTAAAGGTTCCCGTTCCGATGAGGTAATCACGGCCATGCAAAAATACGGGGCGGTATATTTGGCGGCAATCGGGGGAGCCGGGGCAATGCTTGCCAAATGCATCGCAGAGTCGGAAATCGTGGCCTACCCGGAATTAGGGCCGGAAGCGATCCGGCGGATGCGGGTGGAGCAATTTCCCGCGGTTGTGGCCATTGATGCGCGAGGAAAGGACTGCTACCAGATGGGCCGGGCGCAGTACCAGCGGTTAAGCGGTAGTTTAAAAGACTCCGGAGATCAAGGATAGTATGCTGGAAGCTTTGTTAAACCGATTTGAACCGGAGGATAAAGGATCTTAGCTTAAGAGTTAATGATTAAGTCAGCTAAACAATAACACAATAATTAGTGCTAAACATAAATTAATTAAACAAAAAAGCAGCTTAAGCAATAAAACAAAAACCAGCTAAACAATAATGGGCTAAACAGTAATTAAACAAAAATGAAAACGATTATAGGGCTAAATAAAAATTATTAGCTGCATAGATTAAGGAGGATTTTTTGTTTTTATGGAAAGAATTGATGGACGCCAAGCCACGGAAATAAGACCGGTGACCATAACCGTTAACTATCTCAAACATGCCGAGGGCTCAGTCCTGATTGAAGTGGGGGATACTAAAGTTTTATGTGCCGCTTCCGTGGAAGAACGGGTGCCGCCGCACGTTAAAGGCACCGGTAAGGGTTGGGTTACGGCGGAGTACGCGCTTTTGCCCCGGTCCACCCACTCCCGTAATGTTCGGGAATCAGCCCGCGGTAAAATTGGGGGTCGGACGCATGAAATCCAACGGCTGATCGGTCGATCTTTGCGCTCAGTCGTGGACCTGGCCGGCTTGGGAGAACGGACGGTCTGGATTGATTGTGACGTGATTCAGGCGGATGGCGGTACCCGGACCGCTTCAGTAACCGGTGGCTTTTTAGCCTTGGTTTTGGCCTTAAATGGATTACGCCAGAAGAAATTAATCGCGAAGATTCCGATTACCGATTATTTGGCGGCCATCAGTGTGGGCAAGGTGCAGGGAGAAGCGCTCCTCGACTTGAATTATCATGAAGATTCGCAAGCGGAAGTGGATATGAATGTGGTGATGACCGGGCAAGGGTGTTTTGTGGAGGTTCAGGGCACGGCGGAAGACCGGCCGTTCTCCAGTGAGGAATTACAGCGCTTCTTGGATTTATCCGCTCGCGGGATAGCCGAACTGATTGAGCAGGAAAAAGAGATCTTGCGGGGAATTTTAGGAGAAGAGCCGCTATGCAAAAATTAGTCGTAGCCACGAAAAACGCGGGCAAGTTAAAAGAGGTAAAGGCCTTGCTTGCCAATTATCCTTTTTATGTGTTGTCTTTGGCTGATTTTCCGGACCTGCCGGAAATTGCGGAAACCGGCCTTAATTTTGCGGAGAACGCCGGGATTAAGGCCACGGCTGTTGCGGAACATACCGGTTTAATGGCTTTGGGCGATGATTCCGGGTTGGAAGTCGACTTTTTAGACGGGGCACCCGGGGTCTTTTCCGCCCGTTTTGCCGGAGAAGACGCAGACGACCGGCTAAACAACCAAATGCTCCTGTCGCTATTAGCTGGCGTCCCCCTGGAACAAAGAACCGCCCGTTTCCGCTGCGTGATGGCCCTGATAATCCCGGGGGATCGCCAGGTCTATTTTACCGAAGGCACTTGTCCCGGCCTGATCGGTGATGAGCCGGTTGGAGAGCAGGGCTTTGGTTACGATCCAATATTTATTCTCCCAGAAAAAGGGTTGACCTTAGCCCAATTAGACCTGGAAACGAAGAATCAGGTGAGTCACCGTGCTCAAGCCTTGAAAAAGGCGGTGGCGCTTTTGCTGACCGCTTCTCAGGGAAACCGCGAGATGGTGGCTGAGGACGCTCCGGTTGAGGTTAAATAATCGGGGGATGGTTATGTATAGAATCGGGGTCTTGGGGGATACCCATGGGGAATGGAGGCACACCATTCCGGCACTGGCCGCTTTAAAGGTGGATCGGCTACTGCATACAGGGGATCATTACAGCGATGCGCAGCAAATGGCCCGGGCTTTAAAGCTGGAGGTAAACGCGGTGCTCGGAAACTGTGATTTCCTCACCAGCGGCCCAAAGGAAGAAATCCTGGAAGTTGCCGGGAAACGGATTTTTCTGACCCATGGCCACTTATACGGAGTAAAAAGAGGTTTGCTAAATCTTTATTACCGGGGGAAAGAAGCCGAGGCGGAGCTGGTCGTCTTTGGGCATACCCATGCCTGGACCCTGGAAAAGATGGAAGATATCCTC
>CAYXHK010000161.1:0-5427 GCA_964464665.1 uncultured Syntrophomonadaceae bacterium | reverse complement strand
GTGGGCTGGTGGACTTCAGCGATTTGGAGCACTATTGCCTGCTGATCCTGCTGGAGGAGGGTTCTGAACCCAGCAAATTGATTCCATCCGGCGTAGCTTTGGAATTGCGGGAACGCTATACCGAGGTCTTAGTGGATGAGTATCAGGACATTAATACGGTTCAGGAGGCTATTTTGCAGCTAATCTCCCGGCAAACCTTGGAGGCGGCGGAAGATGAAGCGGCAGATGAGGCGGAAGATGCGGTAAACCCCGGACGGCTGCCGGATAAACCCGCGGGCGCTCTTGCAGCTACGCTGGGAGATAATCCCGGAGATAATCTTGGAGATAAGCCGCTGTCCGAGGAACTGGAGCTGCCGCAAGACAGACCGCTCCCCAACTTGTTCATGGTCGGGGATGTGAAACAAAGTATCTATCGCTTCCGGTTAGCCGATCCCGGTCTGTTTTTAGCCCGTTATCACCGCTTTTCCAAAGAACCGGGGGCTAGGGAGCGCAGGATCAATCTGCGGGAGAATTTTCGCAGTTCGCCCTCGATTGTGGATGGCGTGAATTTCTTTTTCCGGCAGATCATGACGGTTTACGTGGGAGAGATGGCCTACGATGCGGAAGCCAAGCTGGTCTGCGGTTTAAGTCGTCCGGCCGAAGTGAACGGCCCGGACCTGGAAAATGGGACGTGCTTGTTACCGAAGGCTGAGACGTGCTTATCCCCGGAGCCTGAGACGCGCTTGTCGCGCTTATCCCCGGAGATTGAGCTTTATTTAATAGACTGGCAAAACACTTTAGATAACCAGGCTCAGGAAACGGGGGAAGAAAAAGAAAACCAGGCAGCAGCCGAAACGGTTGTGGGGGCTGGGTTTACCGTTCCCGCTTCCGTTGGGGAGGCCGGGCATTTTGCTCCCGCCGCGGCTGGGAAGACCAGGAATCCCGCTTCAATTGAGGCCAGGGATCACACCGAAGCTTCGTTCGACGAAGACGAGGATTCCGCTTCTGCCCTCGGTTTTGCTTCTACTTCTGCCGCAGATCCGGGTTTTATCGAAGAGGTATTGGACACAGTCGAACTGGAGGCCCGGGTCGTGGCCCAGCGGGTCCGTCAAACAGTAGAGCAGGAGCAAATGATCTGGGACCATAAACTGGGGCAGTATCGCCCGGTGCGTTATGGCGATATCGCGGTGCTGATGCGGGCGACCCGGGGCGTGGCTAATGTTTATCTGACCGAATTCCGCAAAATGGGCATCCCGGCTTACGCGGAACTCGGTACTGGTTATTTTGCAGCGGGCGAGGTTGAGATTATGCTGGCTCTGCTGCAGATCATTGACAATCCGCTGCAGGACATTCCGTTGGTTGCGGTTTTGCGCTCCCCGATCGTGGGACTCAACGCCGAAGAGATGGCCCAGATCCGGGTGGCCGGCGGACCGGGCCGCAGCTATTATGAAACCCTGGTTGCGGCCACATCCAACGCTTCTGACCCGGATTCGAATGCAGCAGTCTTGCCCTGGCAGACCCGCCGCAAGATCCAGGCCTTCCTTGAAGCCCTGCCGAGATGGCGGACCCTGGCCAGAAGGGAACGGCTGACTACGCTGCTTTGGGAGATCTGGCAGCAGACCGGTTACTTTGATTATGTGGGGGGAATGCCGGGCGGCGCCCAGCGTCAGGCCAATTTGCGGCTTTTGCAGACGTGGGCCGGAGAGTACGAGTCGACCGCCTTTCGGGGCCTGTACCATTTTTTGCGCTTTGTCGAACGCATCCGGGAAACCGGCGGAGACCGGGGAGCCGCGCGAACTATTAGCGAAAACGAAGATGTGGTCCGGATCATGAGCATCCATAAAAGCAAAGGGCTGGAGTTTCCCGTGGTCTGGGTGACTGGTTTGGGCCGGCAATTCAATATGATGGATTTAAGGGGACAAGTCTTAACCCATAAAGACTGGGGGTTTGGGCCGCAGCTAGTCGACCCGGCCGAGTCAATCAGTTATCCTACATTGGCCAAACTGGCTTTGCAATCTCGCATCAAACTGGAAACCCTGGCCGAAGAAATCCGGCTGTTGTACGTAGCCATGACTCGGGCCAGGGAAAAGCTGTGCCTGATGGGAACCACGAAGAATTTAGCCGGCCGGGTCAACGCTTGGTGTCAGACCGCGCAAACAAACGCACCGACCTTGCCGGAGGCGGCGCTGGCCCGGGCGAGATGTTATCTGGATTGGGTGGTTCCGGCTCTGGCCCGGCACCAGCAGGGGCAAATTTTGTGGAAAATCGCCGGTCAGGAATGGAACCCGGATTTTGGCATAGAGGATACGGCTCCGTTTAAGTTGTGGATCGTCGGCCCCAAAGAGATCGACCAGCTGGTTGACTCACCGCTGGCGGATCAGGATGAGCTTTGGGAGAAAATCCGGGTAGGCCAGCCGCTTAAACCCGGGGAAATGGCCGTGGAGATTCGGCGGCGCCTGCACTGGCAATACCCGTTCAAGGCCGTAGCTGGCAAGAGCGCCAAACTCACGGTGTCGGAAATCAAAAGACTGTTTGAGCCGCTGCCGGCAGAGGAACTGGATATGGAACTGGAGGAACCAGCGGAAATTATCCCGGCTCTGCGTGACACCTTTGAAACCCGGCTCTTGGAACTGAAAAAGCCGGTCTTTCTCAACCAGCCGCGCTTTATCCAGGAGAAGCAGGGGTTGAGCCCAGCCGAACGGGGCAGTGCAGTGCACCTGGTTATGCAGAATTTAAACCTCCAGGGGCCGCTGGATGAAGAGTCGATTGCGGCGCAGATCAATTGCTTTGCGGCCAAAGAGATGTTGACTCAGGAGCAGGCGCAAGCCGTCGAACCAGCCGCGATTGCCGGCTTTTTTGCCAGCCCGTTGGGACAGCGGATCTTGCAGGCTCCTCGGGTTTATCGGGAACTGCCTTTCAGTATGGCCGTGCCAGCTGGTCAAGTGTATGCGGATTTGGGCCTGGACAGCCCGGAGCAGGTCATGGTGCAGGGGGTTATTGACTGTTTGGTCGAGGAGGAAGACGGTTTTGTACTGATTGATTATAAAACCGACTGGCTGGGCGGACCGGGAAGAATCGTGGAATTAACGAAGCGGTACCAGTGGCAGCTCTGGTTTTACGCGCAAGCGGCAGAAAAGATCTTTAAGCGTCCGGTCAAAGAACTGTATCTGTACTTTTTAGCCGGCGGAGTTGCCCAAACTGTTTTGCGGGAGAGTTTGGGGATAGAGGAAACGGATTTGGCGTAGGTGTAGGAGTAGGGTAGAGGGTAAAAAAATGGGAAAATACCGATAGCGTCAGTGAAAAACTACTGCTATCGTCAATGAAGGAGCGTAAGCGGATGGTGGGCTTTCTCGATAGCTGGGGATATGCTAGTATTGTTATTATAATAGTAATACTAGGATTTATATTTGATTTGACACGCCACCTAACTAAACAGATGAAAAAGAGCGGGAAATGGAAGATGGATTATGACAAACTCGCTATAAATATGGTGGCGGGTATCATAATAATGAGTTTTTTAACCCGGGTCTTTCGGGGTGATTTTGGAGCATCAACCTTTATCATCGTCTGGTTGCTGCTGCTGCCAGGTTATTTGTTGTTGCGAAACCTAAAGAAAGTGTGAACTCGTGGATAAAGCCTAGCGGTGTAATGTAATTATTACTAGGTACGATGTTATCAAGAAGGTACCTTAGGTCTAGCACATACTGTTAAAATATAGCCATTTTCCAGTTAATATTGTTATAACATTCTAATTACATTGACCCGGTGCGCCCTGCCAAGATGTTTCCCGGGGCAGGGTTTCACCTTTCATAATTAATGTAAGATCTGAGATCTTCACATCATCTTCTAATTCCACGTCATACAGAATGGTAGCTGAGGACCCTATTGTACAGCGATCGTCGATTTTAACCCTCCCCATCTTCATAATACGATCTTCAAAGAGGTGAGTTTGAAGGCCAGCTTCATCATTGAGTGCTACATCATCTCCGATTTCAACAAGATTAAATTCCGTAATACAACTACTGTTAATAAAACACCGTTTACCTATTTTCACACCCAGTAATCGCAGCACCCAAGAGGCATAAGGAGTACCTAACGAAGACGTTAAAAAGAATTGAACTACAAGATCTTCGTACAAACCAGTAAGAAGCTCAGAAACCCACACATAGGGACTCCAAAGAGGATGGATGCTTGCTTTATACGTTCCCACTAACAACTTCTGTAAGCCTGCAAAGAGGAAAACACACAATATCCCGGCTACAATATAAATCACCGGGGTATACACTATTAAGTTCCATAGACTTCCTTCTGAAAAATAGGTAAAAATAATCTCAATTACAATGCAAGCTATACTTATAACAATAGTCATTGGCAATATAATTTTGAAAAAATCGATGATGCGCCTCTGCCATACTAAACGTTTTGCGGGTTTAATGGTTTGCTCCTCACCAAATTGTTCAAGTCTTTGCCGTTTGGGGAGAAAAATCGGCGGCGATCCTAACCATGAGGTATCATCCGGTATCGAGCTTTGCGGTAGAATTGTGGAAAGAACTCCGATCAGACATCGGTCTCCAATTTTCGTTCCCGCAGGCAACACTGCACTATTACCGATAAAAGAGTAATCTCCAATACAGGTCTTTTTCAAGAACAAATAACCTCCTGCAGTGGATGATCCACTGATACTAACATCATCGGCAATAAAACATCCTTGCCCCGTTTTTAACATACCGGGAATAACATCATGCAAATAAGATGATTCTGTTCCTTTGCCAAGATCCAATCCCAAGGTGATAAGCCATCGTCTTGTATAGATAGTACCAAAAAAGGAGCCTAACACCAGTTCAACCTGGCTGAAAAGCTGACTAAACAACCAGTAACGGAAATAAAAAAAACTATCCAAAGAATACTGTCCTTCTTTCATGTTAAAACAGATGATCTTGGTAAGGAGCGTAGTGGTAAGCAGCAATAAGAGAATATAAGTTACTGCTATAAATGGAGCATACAAGAACCACCAACCAAGCTCACCAGGAAGTTCCAGTACTTCCTCTATCAAAATAATTCCCGGTAAGAACAGACCTTCAATTAGCATCAGCAAGGCAATTGCAGCTACTGCAAAAGGAATAGAAGCAAAAAACGACCAGGCGGCATTCTTTTGTTCGGTTAAATGAATAAGGGATGTAAAGCTAGCCGGCGATCCGCTCCACAACTCGTTCTGCGGGATATTCATGCCTTCAGGAAGTAATGAAACATCTCCTAATGCTGCACCATCTTCCATAATGTTATTGCCTGCCAAAATGGAACGATTACCAATCGTACAATTTTCTCCGATCTTAATAGGGGCAAGGTGCAACATACCGCCATCTACCCAGGAACCGTTTACACTGCTATCTCTGCCAATTGTTGAACCGTCACCTATAGAAAGTAAGTCAAAAGCAGTCAGATCAACAG
>CAYXHK010000160.1:0-5429 GCA_964464665.1 uncultured Syntrophomonadaceae bacterium | reverse complement strand
ATGCCGGTATCAGGCATGGTCAATAAAACTTTTGATGATCTGCAGGTATGTGCATCCCTGAAAAATGAAGAGATCAAAGGGATACTGCCTTTTAACACCATTGAGAATACCAGGCCATATGATCCGTCCTATCTGTCAGGTTATCATGCGGAGCTTTATGCGATAAAAGCGGATGTCGCCTTTGAATCGGCAAAATTAATTATGGAGGATGAACTCCGTTCTCTTGCGGAGCAGGACATATTGAGAAGTTTTGATTTAGCAGATGTAAACACCTTGGATGCTTCGTACTCCAACATTACTTACAAACATTTGCTCTTGCCAGTGTGGGGGTCGGCTTTTGGATATAAAGGTAAAACCTATAATTATTTTGTAAACGGTGAAACCGGGGAGGTTGACGGGCAGCGTCCCTATAGTGTACCCAAAATTATAACCGCCATTGTTTTTGTAATTCTAATTTTGGCTGGCTTGGTATACGCTTTTGCTTAGCAAGAAATAAACTGCCAAAGCTGATCAAATTTTTAGCAGTGCAGTGAGAGCTGTTCATCAAAAGAAGATTGTATAGAACAGAATACTTTGAAAAGCTGTATTAGTACGGATAAAAATAAAATTACGGGGGTTTATTGCTATGGCATGGTTTGGGCAAGGCAAAGACACAGTCGAGTGGGAAGAATTCAGAGAAGATATGTTATTTTTCAAGTGGCCGGCCAAGGAAATCAAAAGAGGCGCAAAGCTGATAATCCGCATGGGGCAAAAAGCAATATTTTACGCCAACGGTGTTATTGAAGGCGTATTTGAACAGCCAGGCAATTTTGATATCGCATCTGAAATAGTGCCCTTTCTGTCAACTCTCAAAGGGGTATTTACATTAAGAGGCGACACCGGAATGCGGGCGGAAGTCTATTTTATTAACAGCAAAGAACTACTTTTGCCTTGGGGTACTCGTCAGCGTATTATGATACCGACCCCGGAAGTTCCCTCAGGAATACCTGTGGGTTGTAATGGAAATCTAATTTTGAAATTTCGCGATTACCAGAAATTCATTGAGAATGTTGCCGGGGTTAAGGATTCATACTCCCTCGACGATATTTCCGAACGAATAATGGGCGAGCTGAACCCGGTGGTCGCAGAAGCTATTTTGGGCGGACAGCAAAACATCAGCCTAAACAGCCTTATCAGTCTGCAGGCTAACAGCCGCAAGCTGGGACAGGCAATTAATGCAGAACTGGATAAGGAACTGATGGATTTTGGATTAGGTGCTGTCGATGTAAATATTCACAGCATTAATTACCCGGCAGAATTACAACAAATGGCCGAAAGAATAGCAGGACAATCCTTTGTCAGCAATGTCGGCAAATATGCTGCCGTCCAGATGGCGGATAGCTTTGATTCTCCCGGCGGCGGTAACAATATAGCTTCTATGGGTGCGCAGCTGGCGATAGGAGCACAGATGGCGCAGCAAATGGCGGCTGCTCTAATTGACAATTCAAAACCTGGAACCCCAACGGGATTCTCTGCAGTAGGTTTGGTTTGCACAGGCTGCGGAAACAAAAACGAAGTGCCTGCGAAGTTTTGTCCCGAATGCGGCAAACCTATGAAGGTTGTCGAACCCGAGACAACTCCAGTTGCCGGACAATTCTGCCCCGCCTGCCGTAAAATGGTATCCGGAAAATTCTGTCCTAACTGTGGAACGCAAACCGTGTAGAGTTAAAGCCTTATTCAAGCTGGTCTGCAAAATTATTAAAGATGGGGTGATTATGGAATAAATAAAACAAAGCGAATTCTATGATTTGCTGAGACTGTTCAGTAAAAAGTAAAGAAAGGTTTTTGCATATGAAAAGAATATGGATAACTCTATTAGCTTTGGTCATGTGTATGTCGGTATTAACTGGTTGTGGAGATCCGGTGCAAGAAGATTTAATCAATTATATTAATAATCAAGTCCCCACCTTGGTTGCCCTTGAAGATAAAGTATCTCAGGAATATGAGTCTGCGGTAAAAGAAAAAAATGGTGATGATGCTAAGCTGGCGGCTAAATTAAAAGACGTTATCATTCCCGCTTCGGATGAATTGCTTGCCAAAGCCAGAGCCATTGTTCCGGCTACAGAAGAAGTGAAAAAAGTACATAATAAATATATTGCCGCTTATACCGAGCAACATGAAGCCTTTACTCTATTGCTGCAGGCTGCCCAAAATAATAACGAAACATTAGTAAATACAGTGAGCGAAAAGCTAGTCAAGGCAGATACTCTTTCCAAAGAATTTTTAGCTGATATTGAAACCCTGAAAAAAGAGCATCAGGTAGTAGAAACTGCCAAGTAAGGATTTTGAAAAGCTAGCCCAGTTTTTCAGAATATTAAATTAAGTAGAATATGAGGAGGAATAGAAATGAAGTCTGTATCAACACGTAAAATTTCTAAAGCCAGCGCAATGTTTTTAGCGGTTGTTTTCATGTTCAGCATCTTGATTTCCCCGGCATTAGCGGCCGACAACAGCTTAATACCGGCAATCCCTAATGCTTCAAAAGTGATTGTCAATGGCAGTGTTGTTTCCTTTGAAGCCTATAACATCAACAATAACAATTATTTTAAGCTGCGTGATCTGGCCAAGGTAGTATCTGGTACTGACAAGCAATTTGAAATAACTTGGGATGCTTCTAAAAAAGCCATCAATCTGGTTTCCGGTCAGGCCTATACAGTTGTGGGCGGTGAGCTCAAACAGGGCGACGGAGCTTCTAAGTCGGCCGTATTGAGCACTGCGAAAATTTATAAGAATGGCAGCGAAGTGAAACTAACTGCTTATACCATTAGTGACAACAACTTCTTCAAACTTCGGGATGTTGCTCAGCTTTTTGATATCGGCGTTACTTGGGATGCAGCCACCAGTACAGTTGGAATTGATACAGCTGCTTCCTATAACGCACCTGCAGCGAGTACTCCTGAACCATCTGCTCCTTATGACGGCAAAGTAACCAACGAAGAATACCAGGAAGCTATGGGCCCATTGGTAGCTGCCTACGAAGAAATGATTGCTGCTACTAACGAATTGCTTGCCCATTATGACGGTTCAGATGAATGGATAGATGCGTTTGCAACTGTATACAAGGAATCTAACAATGTGGTTGATGCTATGTTGAGTATAACTGAATATGTTCCCAGCGATTACCAAGTTGCGCATAATAACATTACTTTTGCTATGGCTGCCTATACCGATGCTTTTATGGCTATGGCTGAAATGATAGATGCAGTTGAGGCAGGGCAAGATACTATTTCTGATCAAAAAATGGGGGAATACATTGGCTTGTTTGTAGCTGCGGAAGTACTTTGGGATAGTGCGGTAGAATAATTATTAAGCCACTGATTCCCTAAGATTAATTCCTGAATCCAGGGCCATTGGTCACAGATTCAGGAATTATCTTTTTATATTACTCTTTAGTCAAACTCCAAAGCAACTCTTTAAAAATTTGCACCTGTTTTTCATCCATATTTGCCAGTGCTTTTTTATTGGCCAGATCAATCGCCCGGGGCAAAGACTCTCTGAGTTCGTTGGCTTTTTCCGTAAGCAGTACCTGCAATGCCCGACGATCAATCGGATCCGGTCTTTTTTCAATGAGTCCCTTCTGTTCCATCCGGTCTAGCAGGCCGGTCATCGTGGAACCATCTAAGGATAAACGGTCCGCTAATTGCCGAGCCGTTTGTCCGTTTTCATCCCATAAACACATTAACACCCCGTATTGGCCGGGAGTAACCCCATAAGAAACTAATTCCGTCTTAAATACATGATGTACTGACTGTTGTGCTTTGGTGAGAATGAAATTAATACACTGCTCCAATTCCAAGCTTTCCCTACCCCTTTCTGCGGCTACATCCATACCAGGTAAAACCTTATTATGATTATATAACATTCTTAGACAGAATAATAAGCACAGTTTTAACAATCCGATAAAATATGCATCGCCTATTATTATCATTATCCCTTTGCTCTATCTAATAATTATTATAATTTACCTGGACTTTTATCTTTTCAACCTATCTAGTCCATTATTTACTAATAATTCTCCAATCGCAATCAGGACAACCCCTCCGCCACACCCTAAATTGTCTGCCAATATTTGACCGATTGACGTTTTAATTCCGACAACCTTAAAATAATTTCAGGTGGGCAGTCTTTAACCAAAACTAACCCACCAAACAATAAAATGGGAGGGATTCTTTTGTCTCAGAAAAAAAGTGTGCATCGGTATCGGTTCCTAATCGCCCTTGTGCTGGGACTCAGTCTGGTACTTGGCTCGGGCCTTACTGCCTTCGGAGCTGGCACATGCACGGTCAATGATGGAGATACCTTAAGCAAAATCGCTGCAGGCAATCAAGTAGCTTTAAATGATTTAATCAAAAACAATCCTCAGCTGCAGAATTTGAACTGTAACCAAGCCGGACAAACTATTAAGCTGCCTGCTGGCAACCAAACGGCAACTCAGAATTGTCCTTCCGTCAATCAGAGTACTCGTCAACCAGCTTTTTACGGCTTTAATCAAGGCAATTGTCAACCAGCCGGTACCTCAACCAATTGCTACGGTCAACCGAACTGTCTGATAATCAACCAAGGTGACTGCCCTGCAAACTCGTGCCAACCGGCTCCAGCCAAGGTTACTACTCCCAGTCGGCCAGCCCCAGCTACCCCGGCTGCCGCACCGGCTCCGACTCCGGCCCCAAAACCGGCACCGACTCCGGCTCCAGCTGCAAACAATGGCAGTATCAGCGCTTTTGAGCAACAAGTAGTGGATCTGACCAATGCGGAAAGAGCCAAAGCCGGTCTTTCCCCTCTGAAACTTAACGTTGAACTTTCAAGAGTGGCGCGGATAAAATCCGAGGACATGCGGGATAAAAATTATTTTGATCACAATTCCCCTACTTACGGTTCACCTTTTGATATGATGCGGAAATTCGGCATCAGCTACACCGCTGCCGGCGAAAACATCGCCGCCGGACAAACCTCGCCGCAAGCGGTCGTAACCGGTTGGATGAATAGTCCAGGTCATCGTCAAAACATCCTGAACTCCAATTACACTGAAATCGGGGTCGGTTATGCGGCTGGCGGGTCCTATCGCCATTACTGGACACAGGAATTCATCCGCAGATAAGTTTTAACCGAAATTAATCGTGCTAAACTTGTTTCGATAAGACTTATCCTCGATCAATCTATATTTAATCAAAACAAAACATAAATCTTAATCTAAACCAAGAAAGACAAATTAACAGAATAGTAATAAGAGCTATTCATCCCGAGGTTTATTCCCGGGATGAATAGCTCTTATTACTTCTTTTTTTTAACCACCCATGCCTATAAG
This sequence comes from uncultured Syntrophomonadaceae bacterium, assembly GCA_964464665.1. GTDB lineage: Bacteria > Bacillota > Ch66 > Ch66 > Ch109 > CAYXHK01. The sequence continues at coordinate 85 of CAYXHK010000160.1, read as the reverse complement.
ACACAACCACCAATGAAAATAGGGTTTACCGAGTATTAAGGCCATATTTTCTATTATTCTAGTAATTGAAGCGAAGCAAAAGGAA
>CAYXHK010000159.1:1624-5443 GCA_964464665.1 uncultured Syntrophomonadaceae bacterium | reverse complement strand
CCTCCTTTTTCCAGCCAATAAATGATACCATTATCAACAAAAACCAGCTTCATATGCTTCAAATAATAGTATATTTAATATTATATTCATGCTTTTGCCTGCTGTCCAGCTTTACTCCGTCCACTCCGCTGTAAAACTATGGCTGAAGCGGCCTTAGGCTCACTAATTCCTGATATAAGCCGGTATTACGGCGCCGCAGATTATCCTTAATCCGCACGTTGTAACCGGCCGGGGTGCCGCGGCTAGTGCTGATGGCAGTAACCAGCATCCCTTCCGCTGCGTCGGTTAAAACCTCGTGGCAGGGTTCGCAGCGTTCATAAGGCACCGGGCCAAAGACACCGCTTAAATTCAAACCCCGATGCGCTTCTCCCCGACTGGCCTGATTGGCTACGGCCAGGAAAACGCTGTTTTCCCAAGCCCGAACTCTCCAGATGCACCAGTGAAATGGATCGTTTATTTTTGCTGAACAAACTTCCTGATTCCGGCTCTCCTCCAGGCCAATCGGTCCAGGCCCGCTTAAGGCTGACGGCACGACTAACAGATCCACGCCCTGGGTCGCCAGACAACGGGCTGCTTCCGGAAACAAGAGATCCGTACCGAGCAAAAGCCCTACCCGACCGAGCGGCGTATCTATCGGCAGCGGCAAGGCCGCGCCTGGCTGCGCCCAAGTCTGGTCTTCCGCCAGCAAATGCACTTTGCGGTAGGTATGCATTCGACCGTCGGGGCCGAGCATTACCGCGGTTTGGTAAATCCGGCCATCCGGTGCCCGCTCCGCCATTCCCCACACTAAAAAAAGCGCATGCTCCATCGCTAAGGGTCTAAGCATACTGGTGGTGGTCCCCGGGATTGGTTCCGCCAGTTCGGCCATTTGGTTCATGACCAAACCGGTGGTGGCCAATTCCGGAAAAACTAACATCTGCAGTTCCGGACGCTCCTGTTTGGCCTGCACCACCCACTGTTTAATCCGCTGCAAGTTGTTTTCCCGACTGCCTGGCACAGCTTCCAACTGGACTACACCAATGGTCGATTCCCGGCCCGGGGGCAGGGCATTGTAGCGGTCCAGGCCAAAAAACTGCTCCGCCCGCCAAAGGTGACCAAAACACATTAACTGCCGGTAGAGTTCAGGCCGACGCCTGGTTAAAAATCCCCTGGGCGAGGGCAAAACCCCTCCGGGCGCGCCAAAGTAATCCGTCCCGTAAGGACCTGCGTTATAATCAAAAGCGGACTGCGGGCTTTGGTTCAGGGTGATTTCGGTCCCGACTACACCGTTTCCGCTCCCCTGATAAGTCAAAACATCACCGTGCGGATCAATAATGCAGCTGCCGCCGCTATATTTAATCCCTCTTTCCCGGCCCCAACGATTCGCGGCCACCAGATACACTTCATTCTCCAGGGCGCGCGACATCCAAAGGCCTGAGGGGCAGGTTTCTCCCATCCAGTTACAGGGGAAGGCAATGATTTCCGCGCCTTTTAAAGCCAAAACCCGGGCTGTTTCCGGAAATTCCATGTCTACGGAGAGGGCAATCCCGATGCGGCCCAGTTCGGTATCCCAAACCGGCAATCCTAAATTACCCACCGCCGCCCACCGAGGATCAGAAATAGATAAATGAGTTTTTCGGTATCGGCCAATTAGTCCTGAAGGACCCAGCAAAGCGGCCGAGTTGTAAAATATACCCGTGTCCGGATCAACTTCCGCCAGACCAATTACCAGATAACAGCCGTAACGTTGGGTAATGTTTAAAAACATATCCGTGGTTGAGCCGGGAATCGTATCAACGTAAGGCGACAATTCCCACCGATTTGACCAAGCGTGCCCGGTAGCAGCCAGTTCCGGAAGCACAATAAGATTCGCCCCTTTTTGCGCCGCTTCTTCCGTCAATCGGTACAACTCTTCCAGATTGACTTGCGTGGCAAACATGGCCGGTTCGTATTGAATGGCAGCGACAGTTAACTTTTTCATCATTAATCCTCCTTTAAATCCAAAGAGAAAATCATCCCTTTCGACTGCTTTGTCTACTCCGTTTTTCTATCGCGGGTTATCTCGCAATATAATCGTTAAACAACATATATAATGCCTATACGAACGTACAGCAAGAACCACTTTAGCCCTAAAATTAATTCCCTTGTCCCCTGAGGGGACAAAAAATAAAAGACAGGTTCCAACACGTTTCTACATTTACTGGAGAAACGCCGTTTCCAAAGAAAACGCTACTATTTAGTATATCACAATTGCTTTGTTTCATACGACCAAAATCACCAAATTATGGGTTTGAAGCCGGGCGGTTATGGCTGATCAGCCGAACTGGCAGAAAGCTAGTCATTAGCACCCGTACTCGAGACTTTCACCCGTTAGATTGCGCCCATGCACGCCACACCACCAAAAAACGTTTATCCTTGAGGCAAGGGGACGTTCTGTTTGATTCCAACCATTGGAAAACTCATACTATGGACTTTCACCGCCAGACAGTTTGTGCTTGGCTGAGCATGCCACACCACCAAAAAACGTTTACCCTAAGTCTTAGGGTAAACGTTTTATTTTCCTTTAAGCGCCTAAACCTTTTATTCGCCAAGCACTTTGACTACTACCCGCTTGCGCCTCTGTCCATCGAATTCCGCGTAGAATACGCGCTGCCAGGGGCCTAAATCAAGCTGACCCTCGGTAACCGGAACGATAACCTGATGCCCCGCTAAGATATTTTTCAAATGGGCATCCCCGTTATCCTCCCCGGTCCGATGGTGCCGATAATCGATCCCTCCGGGGGCCAAACGTTCCAGCATTTCATCTATGTCTTCCAGAATGCCGCGTTCATCATCGTTAATAAAGACCCCGGCTGTGATGTGCATGGCTGAAATCAGCATCATTCCCTCGTTAATTCCGCTGCGGCTTAAAATCTCCCTAAGTTTTGGGGTAAGGTTTAAGTATTCGCGCCTTTTGGGGGTATTAAACCACAAGTATTCGGTGTACGCTTTCATCCGTATCTCCCTTTCTTTCGCTTAGGTTTAGATGATTCAAATGGGCTTATATCAAAAGGGCATTTTAGATCAAATCACCGATATGCGGAGTAGCTATTTTCCGATCGGGATTAACTTCACCTTTCCCCATACCGCCAGACGGTCGTCCTTAATTACAACCGCACCCAGCACCCCTTCAATCGACTGGGCTACGGCCAAGCCCCGCTCCACATCCTCCGGGTTTTGCACCACATTCCCCACCGCCGAAGCCGCGGCATCAGCCAAGGCTGCCGACGCCGACAAGATTAGGGCAGCATCAGCCCGACCGGCGCTGTAAGAAGGCCCTACCGTGCCGGAGGAGGTACAAACGCCAAGCGCACCCCAATGGGGATCAATCTCCAAGGCCAACCGTTCACTGAAAGGCGACTTCCCAGCAAAAATCCCGATTCGGCGCGGCCGCTGAATCTTTAAAAAAATGTCCCCCCCATTTTCCACCAGCACCTCCCGGGTTTGGGTCAAAATCCCCCGGCCTACGGCTTCCGCCATGGCACCGGCCACGGCAGCCATCGGGCCCACGCCGGCCTTCCAGGCTGCCCGGCTCATCCTAAAAGCCAAGTCTGGCGCGGAGGCTAATAAAATATGCGGTTCAAGCGTAGTCCGAAACTCGGGATCTTCTTGAATATACAGTTCCAGTTGGTTTCGGTACTGCCAGACCAAATCCCGGGCCATTTCTTCCAATTCCGGTTTATAGCTTTTCCGATCCACCCCGATATGCAGGTCGGTCTCTTTTAACACTACCCGAAAGAAAACTAAATCCGGGCTGGCAGGAAGGGATCGGTAGGTTCTTTGCACGTACATCGGTTATTT
>CAYXHK010000159.1:0-1614 GCA_964464665.1 uncultured Syntrophomonadaceae bacterium | reverse complement strand
TTTCGCCTCAACCTTTAAACTAATCCTTCGGAGGCACGCTTAACGTTGATCACTGGCTGGGGCTAACGAAGCAGGTCTTTTGCGCATCAGCCGAAAATACCGTTAACCGCCGGCCGGGGCTTAATCAGGTTAAGTCGCGCTGCAATCCAAAAACCCGCATCTTAGCCGTCCTCCGTTTATAAATCTTTGCCGTAATTCCCGGGCCTCGTTTAAACGCCTAGTCGCCCCACTTAAACTCCATGGCTTTTTGCGGGCAATACTGCACGCAAACCCCGCAAACCACACACTTGTCATTATCAAAGCTTACTTCCATCGAAGGACGCTCCAGATACAAAGCTCCGGCCGGACAGACCACAGTGCAGGCTCCGCAGTGCGTACACCGTTCCTCGTTGCGCACCACCATTTCACTGAGCGGTTCAACGGTTACTCCCAAATTGTTCAGAAATTCGATTCCCTGCTGAAAATTTTCCGGCTGACCACTCAGTTCCATGATCAGGGAACCTTCCCGGCGCGGATTGATCTCCGCTTTAATTATATTAACCATTAAGTCGTAATTTTTAATTAAACGATAGATGATCGGCTGTTCCACCAACACTGCCGAAAACCTTAAAACAATCTTTTTACTGACCAAAGTCAAAGACCCCCCTCTTCCCTAATTCTCCTACGGCCGGCAAATCCCCGACTGCTGCTTACCGGCCGTTGCCGTTTAGGCCCCCGTTTTTCACCTGCAACCGGTTCAGGGTAATTCCTGAATCAGCGGAAGGTAGGAGCTGGACCGCTTCGGTCAGACTGAAATCGCCCCGTAAAATCCAGTCCTTAAGCGTCAACGCGATTTTTTTGGCTGCCGGGTAACTCGACATGGGATTGGTCTGTACTTCCTTGCCTTCCAGCACAATCTTGCCGCTCTTTAGCTCAGCATACGTAACCGTCCCTAGATCGCCCGGCTTCCCTTGCGGATAAGCGTCGCTGTAATCGTAGACCGTGGCCAGGATTTCCTCGTCCTTAACCGCGGTAAAACGCAGGATTTCTTCGTTCAGAATGGGAATCGGAATCCCAATCCCTACGGTTAACGAAGTTCCATACCCGGTTAAACTGGTTCCCCTGAGCCACTGCGGACTCATTTGTTTCAGGTCCCCAATCACGGCAATGGTTCCCGCGCCTCCGGTCGGCACTCCGTTATCACTGCGGGTTTCGCAGGGGCTGTGCTGGGTCCCGTGCCACGCTACATAACCAATACCGCCGCCCAAAAAGATCCGCGTCCCGATGCCAATCGTCCGATAATAAGGATCATTTAAGAGCGGACTGAGTTGGCCGGCGCTGGAATAAGCGGCATTTCCCAGGTTGGGTTTGAGCATTCCCATATAGGTATAAATGGTTTTGCTTGAGGCATTAACCGCCACATTGTAATTCTGATAAGCGTTTCGCGGATTAAACAGAGTCGCCTCATTAATTTCATCCAGGGTAATCATAGTTTCAATCCGTTTGCGCGGGTAACAGTTGGTGGGATAGGCCACCGCTTCTAAACGCACCGGCCTTCGCGCCACCAAGTCTTCTATGACATGCCCGCCCCCATACAGGAAGCGGCCAGGACCGTTCTTGTTCGCCGGGTCGCTG
>CAYXHK010000158.1:0-5472 GCA_964464665.1 uncultured Syntrophomonadaceae bacterium | reverse complement strand
AGCTCTGCTGCTGGGAGTAAAGGCTGAGTCGGTTATGGTTCGGAGTAAAGCCGTGCAAGCGCTGGGTGAATTGCAGGATGTCGAGGTCGGGCCGGTGTTGGTAGAGGTTATTAGGGACCCAGAGCCCGAAGTAAGGGCCCGGGCCGCGCAAGCCTTGGGTAATTTGGAATGGTGGGGAGGACTTTCCGCGCTGAACGAAGCGCGCAAGGACAGCGATTGGCTGGTAAAGGCCAGTGCCAATCAAGCGATTGCGGAAATTACAAAAAAGGGTAAAAATAAAACGGGCGAATAAACAGCCGAAATTGTTGAGACAACTCGGCCTCCCGAGAGGATTTGTTTTTTGAGATGTTTACAGAACTTATTAACCCGCAGTTATCGGGGTGGGGCAATAGTCTGCTGCGTATCGGGTTAATCATCATTAGCGCCTGGTTAGTTTTTAGGTTTGCCTGTCTGTTTGTAGATAAGGTTTTCTTTCAAAAACAGAAAGGTCCGGTTCCGGATGCCCGGCTGCAGACCTTGGGAACCTTGATGCGAAGTGTAGTGCGTTACGTTATTTATTTTATCGCAGCCCTAATGATTTTTGAGGAATTAGGGGTAAAGACGGCTTCTTTACTGGCTGGGGCCGGGATTGTAGGCTTAGCCGTTGGTTTTGGCGCCCAAAACTTAGTTCGGGATATTATTTCCGGATTTTTTATTATTTTTGAACACCAGTTTTCGGTCGGCGATTATATCGATGCCGCCGGACTCAGCGGCCGGGTGGAAGAGGTTGGTCTGCGGATGACCAAACTGCGCGATTGGGGCGGGGAAGTGCATATTATCCCTAATGGGGAAATAACCCGGGTTACGAATTATGCCCGGGGCAGCATGCGGGCGCTGGTGGATGTGCGGGTGGCCTATGAGGAAGATCTGGAACGGGTGCTTGAGGTTCTGCGTCAGGTATGTCAGCAGGTGGCTCAGGATTTTCCGGTAATAACCGAAGGACCGACGGTTTTAGGGGTGGTAGATTTAGGGGAATCGGAGGTGCAGATTCGGGTGGTCGCGCATACCTTGGCTTTTGAACAGTGGGGGATAGAAAGGGAATTAAGGAAACGGTTTAAACAGGCGTTTGACCAGGAGGGAATTCAGATACCTTACCCACGGCGAACTGTAATCCTCGCTGAAAAAGAGGCGCAGCAAAAAGCAGGGGAGCAAAAAGAGGCTATGCAGTCAGGGGGTGCTTTTAATGAGTAAACCGCCCATCCCAGTCTTCTACGTGGGCGATGTGGTCCGTTTGCGAAAAAGTCACCCTTGCGGCAGTTTTGAATGGGAAATAACCCGAACCGGCATGGATATTCGCATCAAGTGTTTAGGGTGCGGACATCAGGTCCTGCTGCCCCGGCTGCAGTTTGAAAAAAGCGTCAAAAAGGTTATTCGTACCGTGGCCCCGCCAGAGGCGTAGGCCCGGAAATTAAATGTATTCATTTATTTATTTCGGGCCGGCGGATTAACGCTCAATTGGCACCGGTTGGCGGCTCCCTTGCATATACTAGGCAGGGGTGGTATGTTTTGGGCAAGGTAAGAGAATTAAACTACCGACGGTTTCACATCGGGGATTTGGTATCCCGTAAATCCGAGTTCCCGGTGAATCATTACTGCATTATCGCTTTTAGGGTAGGGGAGCGGGGCGAAAAAGTAGCCATCCTTAAATCATTGTTTAAGCCCAGTTCGATTACCGAGGCTCCCCTGGCGGATCTGCAGAATCTGCTGACCACCGGCCTGCTTTGATTTAAGCTTTTTAGCGGCTTAAATCAAAGCAGAAAATATTGTTTGCCTAAAACCCCGATCCAGGAACGGGCGACGAGAGTCTTAAAGGCTCTCGTTTATTTTGTGCGGTTTAACTTTTTAGCTGAACTGAATTGGTGGGCGGTCAAAGTAAATGCGACCGCTGAACTGAATTATAATTTGCCCAGCGAGCGTAACTTTACTTACCAAAAATTTGATGGTATAATCAATCGTTGAGTCGACCGCAATTCCATCCCTGCTCTATCTTGATGGTAGGGCCAATAGACCGTGGGGAGGAGGTGAAGTGAATGCGGCCGTATGAGTTTATGTACATTATTCGTCCTGATTTAGATGAAGAAGCGACTAACAACGTTGTTGAAAAATACAGCCAACTCATTACCAATAATGGTGGAGAAGTGGTCAGCAACAATCGTTGGGGCAAACGTCGGCTGGCTTATGAGGTTAAAGACTTTAAAGAAGGCATCTACATGTTGGTGCATTTTAATGGGGAGCCGGCAACGGAACGCGAATTGGAACGGGTACTTAAGATCAGCGATGACGTGATTCGGTATTTAATTATCCGTAAAGACAAGGATTAAATTTTAAAAGATTGGGCTGCCATGATGACCGGACAGCCCGTGGACAGAGCGAATTAAGGCAATAGGAAGCAAGGGTTATTGGGAAAAGGGGGCGACACGATGTTAAATCGAGTTATCCTGATTGGTCGACTCACTCGGGATCCTGAAATGCGCTATACCCAAAGCGGGGTGCAGGTTACAACCTTTAGTTTAGCCGTAACTCGTCCTTTCTCCAACAAGCAGGGAGTTAAGGAAACCGATTTTATTGATATTGTGGCTTGGAGACAACTGGGCGAACTGTGTGCTACCTATTTGCATAAGGGTCGGTTGGCTGCGGTGGAGGGTCGCCTGGAGATTCAGTCATATGAAGGCCAGGATGGACAAAAGCGGAGAGCGGCCCGGGTTGTAGCCGACAACGTGCAGTTCTTAAGTCCCAAAGAAGGCGGTTCAGGTCCCAAAGATACCTCCCGTGGGGATATGGGAGACCTTATTGGCTCGGAAGTAGACCTGGCCGGTGAAGAAATTCCTTTTTAATCGCACTATAACATCTAATGAAGGATAAGGAGGTGAGCTTGATGCGACGGGAAAGAGGAAGAAGACCGCGGAAAAGAGTTTGCGGCTTTTGTGTTGACAAGGTTCAGGATGTAGATTATAAGGATGTCGGCAAGCTCCGGAAGTTTATAACGGAACGAGGCAAAATCCTGCCTCGAAGGATATCCGGCAACTGTGCCAAACATCAGCGGCAAGTAACTATAGCAATTAAACTGGCCCGGAACATCGCGTTGCTGCCTTTTACGGCGGAATAGAAACCCGGGGGGAGCACTCGGGATTACTGGCGCCGGTGGGGCAAACCGGTTTAAAAAGAACTGGATATCTTTAGCTGTAAAAACCTTGATGGGAGCGATAATCGCTCCCTTTAATTTTAATTAGTAGAACGGGGGACGGTTCTCCGTTCCAACCTCCCTTTGTTCTTAAGAACGAAGAACGAGACCTTTTTGCCAGGGCACTATTTTCATTTGTTGCCAGAATATAGAACTGAGAACCGTCCTCTGTTTTCTTTTCGTTTTCGCGCCACGTCCCCCCGTCAGAAAAAAGAGCAGCCAGCCCGGTTTGTACGGCAGGGAAATTACTAGTCGTTGACGAATAACCAATCAGAGTTGTAGAGTTGTTACAGTGAAAAGTGGATCTTTAGGCAACAGAGGAGGAGGTCGGTTTTTGTGGCCCGGAACCGGGATTTAAACATTGCCCGGAATATCAGAGTTATTGAATGGTTAAAAAGCGAGCTGCTCGAAGCGGTCAGCCAGCTCTTTAAGTCTTTCATAAATAATCAGGAAGAACTGCTGGTACTCAGTTTAGCCCGGATAAAACTAACCGTTTATTTACTCGGGAAGCGAGCGGGAATAAATTTTGCCCGGGTGGATGAGCAACTGGAAATTATGGTGCAGCAGCAGCTTTCTGCCGGACATGAGGTGGAAGAATGGTACGGGGATCTCTCTTTGCTAAAACAGCATTTAGACAGCCAAAAGAAAGGACTGTGACCAATTTTGCCGCTAGTTAGTCCGAAGCCGCTGGTTGAAGGGGCTTTTTCCGTTGCCCTTGCAGTTCTGTTAGCTTTTCTGGGGCTATATATTCCCTTTATGAATTTGGTTTGGACCATTCCGATTACCATCATGACGGCCCGGTATTCGCTGCGCTATGGGCTGATGACGCTGGCGGTCAGCACTTTTTTATTAATCCTGCTGGCCAATCCGGTTACGGCCGGCCTATACGTCGCGCAGTTTGGCCTTGTCGGCGTTTTTTTTGGCTGCGCCTTTAAACGGCAGTTTCCGGCCGGCTATGGGGCGCTCGGTGGAATGTTGCTTTCGGTGGGATCGACCGCGGTCGTGTTTTATCTTGGCCTGCAGCTTACCGGACTTACTCTGGCTGACCTGGATCAACGGTTACAGTCCTCGGTTGACGCCGCATTTAACTTTTATCGTAATTCCGGGATTTTGAACAGTTATGCGGAGCGTGGCATTACCGAAGAGATGATGCGTGAGTCCTCCTTACAAATGCTTGGTATAATGAAAAGGCTTTTGCCGGGAATGTTGGCCATGGGGTCCGCCGCATCAGCCGGCCTTAATTATTTGCTCGCGCACGCCGTAGCCCGGCGTGTACAGCTGCCGCTTCAGCCCATACGTCCCTTCTCGGAGTGGCAATTGCCCTGGTATCTTACTTGGGGGGTAATTTTAGGCTTTGCCGCGTTGCTTTTAGGCGATCATTTCCACCTTAGCTGGCTGGTGCAAGGGGGCCAGAATCTTTTATTGATCTACTCTCCCTTTCTCCTGCTTTTTGGGATTGCCGTAGTTAGCCACTACTACCACAAATCTCAATTGCCACGGTGGTTTAAAATTGGCATAATTGTTTTAAGCGTTTTATATTTTACAATTACCTTAATTGTTCTGATGACGCTCGGTCTGTTTGATTCTTTGTTTAATTACCGAAAACTGGCGAAATAGGAGGCGGTTTAGGATTTGAAGGTTATCTTGAAGCAAGACGTTAAAGGGTTAGGGCAAAGTGAAGCCATAGTAGAAGTTGCCGAAGGCTATGCCCGGAATTACTTAATTCCCCGAGGACTGGCGGTTGAGGCTTCTGATGGTCGGGTCCGGGAATTGGCTCTGCGTAAAAAAGCAGAGAAAAATAAAAAAGACCGGGCTCATGCGGAGGCCGTAAAGCTAGCCGAACGGATAGAGGGCAAAGAAATCAAGGTAAAGATGCACTCCGGCGAAGGCGGGAAGCTTTTTGGGTCAGTGACCACCCGGGAAATCGCCGAGGTTATGGAACGGGTCTATGGGATTAAAATCGACCGGAAGCAGATTGAATTAAAAGAGCCCCTAAAATCTTTGGGCGGTTTTTCACTGACGGTCCGCTTGTATCCCGGGGTACAAGCCAAGTTTAACTTAGTCGTGACATCGGATTAGATTTTGGAGGCAAGCGTTTGTTTTAGATAATTGGGGAAAATAGTACAACCCAGGAAGGGGTACCAATTCGGATGAAGGGATTAATAAAGCGTTTCATTGGTACCAAAAATCATTTTACCGAAAAAATAGGGGATTATGAGCAAATTAGGCGTAAAGTAAATGCTTTGTATGAA
>CAYXHK010000157.1:0-5519 GCA_964464665.1 uncultured Syntrophomonadaceae bacterium | reverse complement strand
CGGCTTGGGAACCCCGGCCACCCGGGCGGAAATTATTGAGAAGCTGTTTAATTCGTTTTATATGGAGCGCCAGGGAAAAGAGATTATCCCGACCTCGAAGGGCCGGCAGCTGATCGAACTAGTGCCGCCGGAACTTAAATCCCCGGAATTGACCGCGAAGTGGGAACAGCAGTTGGTTGAGATTAGCAAGGGCCAGGCGAATCGGGAAGCATTCCTTAAGGGGATCCGTAGTTATGCCCGGGAATTGGTCGCGGCGGTCAGTGGCAGCCAGCAAAGCTATCGGCACGACAATTTGACGCGAACCAAGTGTCCGGATTGCGGCAAACTGCTGCTGCAAGTCAAGGGGAAGCGGGGAGAAATGCTGATCTGTCAGGACCGGGAATGCGGCTACCGTAAAGGGCTGGCCGTTACTTCCAACGCCCGCTGTCCCGAGTGCCATAAAAAAATGGAGCTGCGCGGTGAAGGAGAGCATAAGCTTTTCGCCTGCGGCTGCGGGTACCGGGAAAAGCTTTCAGCCTATACGAAGCGAAGAGCGGAGACCGGAGCGGGGTCGACCAACAAACGAGAGGTAGAGCAGTATCTGCGGCAGCAGCGCCGGGAGGAACCAATCAACACCGCGCTGGCGGATGCCCTGGCTAAATTAAAAAACCAAACTAAAGATTAAGAACCAAACTAAAGACTATAAATCAAATCTAGAGACTTAAACCAAATATGAAGACTAAACCAATCTAAAGACTAAAAACCAACCTGGAGACTAATAACCAAATATGAAGACTAATTAAAAAACTAGACTGAAGACTAAAAACAACCTTAAACTAAAAACTAAATCTAAATCTGTGTGAAAATAATAATCTGTATGAAATTGCGCTCAAAGCCGTTGAGTCAATTGAACCAGGCTGAAATTTATGGCAAAATGAATAAGGCATTTAATAATCAAGATAAAAGCAGTTATGATAAACACGTAACTGGATTGCGATATCAGGTATCATTATGGCATAGAGTCGAATTTTGGAGTTATGATAACACAGCTGGATTGTGGTATCAGGGTAAGCAGAAAGATACCTGAGCAACTATATCAGACATTCGGGCAATTAAGATAAATAATCAAGATAAATAATTAATTAAATAGACCAAGATAAAGTATTTAAGTGAGCAAACAAAGTTAAAATAATTAAGTAAGCAAAGAGAGGAGGCCATCGCCTATGGCCACGCCCAACCCCGAGAACCCGGCTAATTTTATTCAAAATATTATTAACGAGGATCTAAAAAATCAAAAGAATGACAGCCGGGTACATACGCGTTTCCCGCCGGAACCGAACGGTTATCTACACATTGGCCACGCTAAAGCAATCTGCCTGAATTTTGGCCTGGCTCTGAAAAATAAAGGCCTTTGCAACCTGCGGTTTGACGATACCAACCCGAGCAAAGAAGAGGTTGAATATGTAGATTCCATCCAGACGGATGTGCGCTGGCTGGGATTCGACTGGGATGACCGCTTGTTTTACGCTTCGGATTACTTTGAGAAGATGTACGAATACGCGGTGCAGCTGATTCAAAAGGGGAAAGCGTACGTCTGCGACTTAAACGCCCAGGAAATAAGGGAGTTTCGGGGAACCTTGACCCAGCCGGGGCAGGGAAGTCCCTTTCGCAACCGTACCGCTGCGGAAAACCTGGAGCTTTTTGAGGGCATGAAGGCCGGTTTGTATCCGGACGGTTCCCGCGTCCTGCGCGCCAAGATCGATATGAACTCCCCCAATTTAAATATGCGAGACCCGGTTCTGTACCGGATCTTACGGGCCACCCACCACCGGACCGGGGACAAGTGGTGCATCTACCCGATGTACGACTATGCGCACCCGCTTTCAGACGCGCTGGAGGATATTACCCATTCGATCTGTACCCTGGAATTTGAAGATCATCGTCCCTTATACGACTGGATTTTAGACAACGTGGATTATTCCCGGGAATCAAACGGCCGGCCGCGGCAGATTGAGTTTGCCCGGCTGAATCTGAACTATACGGTGATGAGCAAACGCAAACTGCGGGAATTGGTGGAACAAGGCTACGTCAGCGGCTGGGACGACCCGCGGATGCCCACGATCTCCGGTCTGCGCCGGCGGGGTTACACCCCGGAGGCCATCCGGGATTTTTGCGAGCGGATCGGGGTAGCCAAGAGCAACAGCATCGTTGATATCGCCATGCTGGAGCACTGCATCCGGGAAGACTTGAACGCTCGGGCGCCCCGGGTGATGGCAGTCTTAAATCCCCTGCGGATAGTGCTTGAAAACTACCCGGAAAACCAGGTGGAAGAGTTGGAGGCGGAGATCCATCCGGAAAACCCCGACCTGGGAACCCGTAAGCTTCCATTTTCTAGGGTGCTCTACATCGAACAGGAAGATTTTTGTGAGATACCCCCGAAGAAATTCTTTCGACTGTCTCCAGGCAAGGAAGTGCGGCTGAAACACGCTTACATTATTAAGTGTGAACAGGTGATTAAAGACGAAGCGACCGGCGAAATTGTGGAACTGCGCTGCACCTATGACCTGGCCACCAAAAGTGGCGGGGAACAGAGCGGCCGCAAGGTCAAAGGCACTCTGCACTGGGTTTCGGCGGCTCATGCCCTGAATGCGGAAGTGCGTTTATACGACCACCTCTTCTTAAAAGAAAACCCGGACGACGATGAGGGCGCGGGCGAGGATAGCTCGGACTACAAGAGCAATCTGAATCCCCAATCGTTGACCCGGCTGACCAACTGTCAGGTTGAACCGAGTCTGGCTAAGGCTTCCCCAGGGAGCAGTTTCCAGTTTTTGAGACAGGGCTACTTCTGTGCGGATTCGGCTGACTCAGCGGCGGATGCTCTGGTTTTTAACCGTACCGTTTCTTTACGGGATACGTGGGCCAAGATCGAAAAAAGCAGCGCCGGAAATAAAGCTTAATGGCAAAGCAAGCAAGAGACCGAAGCAAAGGGACGCTTCTCTTGCTTCTAAAAAGTCAACATTAAAACATTAGGTCATCCGAATTTAAAGCGGGGGGACGGTTCCTGTGTGCATGTGCCACTTGGCGCATAAGGCGACACACAGGAGTTGTCCCCTTGTGTTCCAAGGTCATCCGAATTTTAAAATCGTTTAAACGCCAATTCTGGGGAAACTAACCCGGGATCGGCGTTTTTATTTGGGGCAGCGGCCAGCGGACAGCGGCAGCTTCCATATCAGCTTAGCTTATTCAATTTCCCCTGGCTTTTTTAGAGAACCGTCCCTTGTTTCCCCTGCTTCCCTTGCTTCCAACAACTTCTTGAAAAAGCAACTCTTCCAGAATAGTTTGCTTTAGGCCGGGGCAGGATATTAACACCATTATTGTTGGTGAAAGGGGTCTTGATGGATGACTGGAATTTCGATCGGGTTACCAATTTTATTGGTGGTATTTGGGTTGATTTTATTAGGTTTGGCGCACCGGGTCCTGGATCGTCTGTATCTTACGGATAAAATGGCCCTGGTAATCGTGGCAGCCATGGCGGTCGGCAGTTTTGTCGATATTCCGCTGGGAAGCAGCGCCAGTATTAATGTGGGTGGAGGTCTTATACCTATAGGTCTGGCGATCTACGTTCTGACCCGGGCCGGCACGGCCAAGGAATGGGTCAGGGCCTTACTGGCCACGGCAGTAACCGTCGGAGCGATTTTTGCCGCAAATCGTCTTATTGGCGCGACTCCGGAAACGATGATCATCGATCCGCTCTATGTTTACCCAATAATCGCCGGTCTGGTGGCTTATCTGGCCGGGCGTTCCCGCAGAAGCGCGTTTATCGCCGCAACGATGGGCCTTGTTTTGCTGGATGTCGGTTTACTTATTTGGTATCGGGTGAACGCGATTCCGGAAGCGGTTCTGATTGGGGGCGCTGGGGCGTTTGATATGATCGTGATCGCCGGGATCCTGGCCGTGTTGTTGGCAGAGTTGATTGGCGAGAGCCGGGAAAGATTACAGGGCGGGCCGGCCGAAACCGGTCGTCCTCGCGAACTTTTGGCTAATCTGCGCGGTTCCAGTTTGCGCCAAAAGCTGAAACCGGTTCCGGAAAGAAAGCCTCGAGATGTTATGGACAAAAGCGACCATGAAAGAAAACCCTCCGAAAGAATGCCTCGGGATGGAATGGGTAATGGGGATTCTGAGTTTATCGAACAGCCACGCGCGGAAGTCAAGCAGTTTAGCCGGGCAGATTTAGATCAGGAAATTTCTAAGCACAGGGGGGATTCCGTTGAATAAAAAGTCACTGGCATTAGCCTTAGGGATAACCTTTTTCGTAGCCGGATTGGGGATTTTCGGCTCCTTATCCGTTTCGGACGATTACCGCCAGACTATGGCCGAGGTCGCGGCCCCGGTGCTTAATCCGTTTAGTTCATTAGGTGCCAGTGAGCAGGAACGGATGGACGGCGGTTACTACGCTTTAGTTGATGAACAGGGAAATGTTTTAGATCTTACCGCAATAAGGGTCTATAAGGATGATGAGTTTATCGGCGCTGACAACCGTCGCTACCGGGTAACCAAGGTTGTGAATGATACGGCGCAGTGTCGATTTATCGGCACCGAGGTTATAGCTTATGAGGAATATGAGAAACCGATTTTGAATGGGGCAGGGGCAGACGCAGGAACAGAAGCGGTGGTTCCAACTGTTGCCAATAAACCAGTGGTAGGGATTTACCATACCCATGGGGATGAATCTTATCGGCCTTCGCAGGGGTACTCCTCGGCTCCAGCCGGGCAGAAAGGCGGCGTGTCGCAGGTTGCCGAGACTTTAAAAGGCGAGTTGGAGAAACAGGGTATAACTGCCCTTTACAATGACGCTATCCACTCTCCGCACGACAGCGGCGCGTATCACCGTTCCCGCCGCACGGCTACAACTCTGATGAAACAGGGAGCGCAGGTGCTGATTGATGTACACCGCGATGCGGTGCCAGCCAGTGCGTATCGGACCCAGATCGATGGCCAGAACGTCTCGCAGGTGAAATTAGTCGTGGGTAAGCGAAATCCTACCAGTTCCGCCAGTTTGAATTATGCTAAAAAAGTTAAGGGATTTTTAGATAAGCATTATCCGGGTCTGGCTAAAGGCATTTTCATTGGCAAGGGAGTTTACAACCAAGACCTGCGCGCCACCAACCTGCTGGTGGAGGTAGGGACGGATAAAATTACGCTTGATGAGGCAAAACGGGGTGTAACCTTGTTAGCCAATACATTGCCCAATATGATCGGAGGAGGAGGTGCGGCTGCCGGAGCCGGTACAACCGCAGCTAATGAGGGCACCGGGAGAATGATCGGCTGGTTAATCGGCGCCGTGGTCTTAGGCGGTTTAGCTTTCTTATTGATCAGCACTGGCAGTTTTAAAGGAGCGGCTAATAAACTTAGGCATTTTGGCAGTGCAGAGTGGACGAATTACTTTGGCCGGCGCCGGACCAAAGAGATCATTAAGGAAGAAGAGTTGGCCGGAGCCGGGAGCACAGAGCAGTATGAACTGACTACCCGGGAGCGGGATC
>CAYXHK010000156.1:0-5622 GCA_964464665.1 uncultured Syntrophomonadaceae bacterium | reverse complement strand
CAATTGACGTACCAACCAATATCGATAATAATACCATCCCCACAGTGGATAACTGCCAGGCTTGATTTTACCAATAATTAGCCATTTCAACAGTATAACGCTAACTAAAATGATCGGTATAGAAGCACCGTAAATGCTCAGGGCCAGCACTGCAGACTGAATGGCTTCTATCTCATTAGAATAAAAATAAGCGAATAAGGCAAATACACCAAGCCATTGCCAAAAATTCAAGGCTGAAAGGAAAATAAGTCCTACCCCTTGGGCAAGGCTACAACATACGTAAGAAAATCTAGAAGCATTATGAAATTTAGGTTTAGCTGTCACACCAAGAGTTTGGTCTTTGCTTTGCAGAAAGTTTGCCAATCTCTCTATGGTGGGATATTTATAGATATCACTTACCGCAAGACCTTTAAATTCATCAATTTTGCGAAGTTTAGAAACAACTCCTGCTGCTAACAGCGAATGACCTCCCAGGTCATAGAAAAAGTCATCAGTAACAGATACTTCTGTCAATTTTAAAATTTCTTGCCACACAGCAGCTAGCTGCTGTTCCATTGTTGTTCGAGGAGCAATGATTTGACGCTGGTCATCTAAAAAAGGATGCTGGGCCGTTGGAAGTTGCTTGCGATTTATCTTGCCGCTAATTGATGTAGGCAATGATTCTACCTCATCCAGCCAAGCTGGGATCATATAGGCGGGCAATCTATTCTTTAGAGTTTCCCTTAGTTCCTTATAATCAATGGTATGCCCTTCTCTAACCACTACATAAGCAGCTAGTTGCTGTCCGGTAGGATGAAGGGCTACCGCTGCTGTTTGAATTGCTGGACTTTGCATAAGAACCGATTCAATCTCTGATAGTTCAATGCGAAAACCGCGTAACTTAATTTGATCGTCACTGCGACCAAGATATTCAATTTCTCCTTCAGTCGTGTAGCGAACCACGTCACCTGTCCGGTAAAGACAGATTGGCTCATTGGTCAATTTATTGGTAAAAATAAACCGTCTTAAGTCAAGATCATCCATATTTAAATAACCACGGGAAACTCCAGGACCTGCGATGAGTAATTCACCTTCTTCACCAATTGCGACTAGGTCCAATTTTTCATTTACAATATAAGCACGATAGTTTGGCAGCGGCTTACCAATGGTGACTGGTCTATCAGGTCTTAGTTCGCCCACAGTAGCTACAATGGTTGTCTCTGTTGGACCATAAGAGTTAAACAAAATACGTTTGGAATTGTACCAACGCTTAACTAGATCATGTGGACAGGCTTCCCCGCCTAAGATGATTATACGCACCGTCTCCATTTCACCTTCAACCATAGAAAGAAGGGTGGGAGAACAGGATAGCACCGTTACGCTCAGGCTGGTCATAATGTCACCAAATTGGGGACCGGATTGCATAATTTCCTTCGTCCCCGGAATCAGAGTACCGCCATTCGCAAAGGCCATCCATATTTCTTCCAGCGAGGCATCAAAGGCAATGGAGGCACATTGGAGTATCCGATCGTCTGCTTTAATTCCATAAGTCACAGTTGCGCCTCGGACATAGTTGCAGATATTTCGGTGGTCTATAATACATCCTTTAGGACGTCCAGTGGTTCCTGAGGTATAGATAATATAACAAGGTGAGAATAGAGCGGTTCTATCAAGGCCAATTTCTTCCGGTAATAGCCGATGATCCTTTTCTTTTTGCACTAAAGACATCTCTTTATCGACAAAAAAAGTCTTTACATTGATATCGGCTAATTGGTTTCTCATGGTTTCCCAAAGGATGGAAGAGGTGATACAAATTCGGGCGACAGAGTCTTTAAGAATAAAATCAACACGTTCAACCGGAAAAGATAGATCCACTGGTACATATGCAGCTCCAGCCTTCATCACGGCAATCATTGCAATGTATAAGTATTCTGTCTTTTCCAGCATCAAAACTACATTATCGCCCGTCTGCAGGCCTTGCTTCCGAAGATAATGGGCCAACTGATTACTAAGCTTATCAATTTCCCGATAGCTAAGTCGTACTCTCCCGGATTCAAAAGCCAATTTATCAGGATATGTATCAGAACTGCTTTCGAATAGCTCATGTAAAAATTCATCTCGACAGTAATGATCATTATAAGGTGCGCCACTGAATTCATTCAAAATTTTATTTCGTTCTTCACTATTCACGTTTACCTTAACCTCCTTCAAGCCCAATGTCATAAAGCCATAGTGCCAATGAGTGCCGACCGCTTATCATCTGATAGATTGTAATGCCACGCCATTTCAAGTGATTTGCTTAAAAGCTTGAAGATCTGTCGATTCCTGATTGAGGATTTTGATCAGATAGCTTAATTAAGCCACCTTATTCCTTATTATATCAACGATAAGAAAAAAATGGTCACTAGGTACGATTCGGCTAACCAAAAATATTGGGGCATATGGGCATTGAGGAATAAAAAGAAATTTGGAATTTATTGTCGAAACCATAGGAATAAAAATTCCTTCACGATAATGAGCTAAAAGGAGGTAAAAATGTATGGACACCACAGCGCTGCAATATTTGTCTTACGGCATGTACGTTATCGGGCCGGTAGAGGAAAAAGCACAAAAGTATGACAAAGTATGACAACTGTATATTGTTTATAGGCAGCCGTAGCCCCTGTAGCTGACGCCTAAATCCGCGCCGATAGCATAAAATAGCGAACACCTGTCTGACAGATGTTCGCTATTTGCTGTTTGTCGTTATATGTGTTGCCTTGAGATAATCATATCATTCAATATCATGGCATGTCGTGATCATCGCATGTATGACCGTGCAGCTACGCCCAGATGAAGGTGAGCAGCGCGGCAACGGCCGTAAAAACAATGGAGATCGCGACGGCAACCCGGATGACTTTAGACTCAATCCCCAAAGCGTCAATGGTGGCGGCTGCGTTTTGCAGTTTAGCCGGGGAAATCACGCTGGCCAAGCCGCCGGCAATGGCGGTTCCCGCACAAACTACCAGGAAGTCCAGGTTGAGCAGTTTCGAAGTCATCAGGTTGTATTTCGTAAATAGGGCAATGGTCGACGCCTCACTGCCGCTGACAAAACCGCCCAGCAGACCGAGATAGGTTGCAGCAGCCGGGTACAGTCCCTTAAAGAAGTCGGCCGAACTAAGCGCCAGCACTGAGATCATGTTGCTGTTGTTATTGACCAATTGCCAGTTTCCGGGATTGGGGACATAGCCCGAGTACATCATCACGTAAGCAATCGCAAAGAAGATGGCAGCCGAGAAAGTCGGCCGCGGCGCCCGTTTCACCCATTTACCGAGGATATCTTTCCACTGGCTGCCGCTCGGTTTGATAAAGGGCACGGCCAGCAGGGTGCTGATGATGACCCAGGTGTAAGCGTTCCATAAAAACCGGGGCATCAAGGGTTTGGCCCCGGGAATAATGTTTAAGGGCATGGCCAGTTCTTTAAAGAGGAAGTTATAAACCGGGGGATAGAAATTGATGAATAAGCAGCAGCTGATCAAAATCAGCCACGGCCCCAGCGCTTTAAACAAGGACATTGACCGCTCCACCGCCATTTCTTCGGTAGTGACACAGGAGCGGTCAATTACTTTTTTACCCTGGACCTTCAGGTAAATGATCATTACGGCGATGGAAACGGCGCCGGCTATAACTCCAGTCAGCACAATCCCTTTTCCCCAGTGGGCAATGACCATGGCGGTCAAGCCCATGCTGGTACCGGCTAAAATACAGGGGATAAAGCCTTCCTTCATCTTGGCCCAGCCGCCGACGATATAGAGCATCCCAAAACCGATCATCGTGGAGATGAAAGGCATAAACTGCGAAAACACGATGGCCGCTTCATTTAGGGGGGTTCCGGTCATGTCTGAAAAAATCACCAGAGCACCGCCTAGCAGGGCATAGGTGCACAGCGAGTCATAGCCCAAGGCCGGGAGCGCCACGGCGACAAAGGTCGAGTAACCTAAGGCCAGCATAATCGGCGGAAGTATAGAGACCGGGGTGGCTCCGACCGAAACCAGCAAGGTGCCGATGCTCATATTGATCATCATTATTTGGACCGTATGGTCATTTTTGGCCAGGGTTTTGACAAAGACGACGATTCTTTTTAACGCCCCGGTGCTTTCTAAAAAGGAGATTTGAAAAATCGAGGTTGCCACCATGAGGGAAACGGGGAAGGAAGCCACTATGCCGGCCAGGCTGGCCGTCAAACTTACCTGCCAGGTGGTGTTGAAGAAGAAAAAGGCGATGAGAACCGCTAAGGCCCATCCGAGGAATCCGCTACGGTCAGCCGGCCATTTCCGGCCGATTAAAACAAACAGTACAGCAATAATTGGTACTAAAGTAAGTAGTACATCCACTGGAACCCATCCTCCTATCCTACTCTCTGAAAAAGTTCGGTATTGTTCAGTATCATTTTTCAGTATCTAAAGAAGCGCCTGAAAACGCAACTGAATATCGCAGCTCGCGGCTGTATAATACAGAATGATACTGAAACACAATCCTACATTCACTACATTCACTACATTCACTACATTCACGCATTACATTCACTGCTTTGCTAGTGAGCTGCCAGTGAGATTTAAGCTCATCAGGAAAAATAATAGCATACTTTCTTCAAAATTTGTGAAGAAAAAATTAATTTTGTCGAATTTGGCCCATCCTGTTAATCCCACAGTTTCCAGCCACATCCTGCAACTTGCACATAATTACAAGTTGCAGGATGTGGCTGTTATTCGTACCATAATGGAATAGGGCTTCCTAATATAAAGAAATATCGGACGAGAGCGGATTTGACGGTGTGGCAACTCAAGGAATAAAATAAGTTGTCACTGTTTTGGGTCTGTTACCAGTTAAGGAGGCGGAAGCTATGAGTGGTTGGAACGATTGGATGTGGCAATTGCGCAACCGGATAACCGGAGTTAGTGAACTGGAATCGGTTATAGCTTTAACCGAAGAAGAAAAACAAGGGGTAATGAGCTGTCTGAAGAATCTGCGGATGGCGGTTACACCGTATTACGCATCTTTGATCGATCCGGAAGATTTGAATTGTCCAATCCGGCGGCAAGCGGTCCCGACGGTTCGCGAGCTGGAGAAGGGAGCGGGAGAAATCTCTGATCCTTTAGCGGAAGACCAGGATTCGCCGGTGCCGGGATTAACCCATCGCTATCCGGACCGGGTACTGCTTTTACTTACAGATCAGTGCGCCATGTATTGTCGGCACTGCACCCGGCGGCGCTTAGCCGGCCAAAAAGATAATATGTTTTCTATGAAGCAGATCGAAAAAGGGATCAGGTATATCAGCCAGACGCCAACGGTGCGGGATGTAGTGCTCTCCGGGGGAGATCCGCTTACTATGTCGGATGAGCGTTTAGAAGAAATATTGTCCAAGTTGAGGTCCATTAAACACGTGGAAATAATTCGAATCGGTACCCGAACGCCGGTCGTGCTTCCTCAAAGAATAACGCCGGATCTGGTAAGGATGCTTAAAAAATATCATCCGCTTTGGATCAATACCCATTTTAACCATCCGCGGGAGCTTACTCCAGAGGCTAGAGAGGCCTGTGCCCGGCTGGCTGACGCGGGTATTCCCTTGGGAAATCAGAGTGTGCTTCTGAAAGGGGTAAATGA
>CAYXHK010000155.1:0-5678 GCA_964464665.1 uncultured Syntrophomonadaceae bacterium | reverse complement strand
AGCAGAGCATTCCCCGGAGTGCGGATCTCTACAACAACTTCCATGCCCTGATCGTGATCAACGCCAAGGAGCATTGCCGGAAAAAGAAGCCGGACTGCAGCAACTGCCCGCTGGCTGGAACCTGCGGGAGGTGTGGCGTATGACCCGGCAGGAACTTGTTGACCATTGCCTGGGGGAAGCAAGGGGATGTTCCTTTTGCTTTCTTTTTTAAATGGCTTACTTCCTGTTAATTACCGGGGTATTTAACGAGGCGGGAATACATAAAACATAAATTAGACAGCCTAAAATAAGCAAACCAAGACTTAAAATATTTTAGCCAGTCCGGAATCTTACAAAGAAGAAGCAATGACCTGTATCAAGGGTTTAGAAATTAATAATAATAAATTTTCGATCGCAGTAAGGGAGATTTTAGATGATTGACGTCCGGAACATGCTTTTTGCGTTTTCAAGGCACCATTACCATTAACGGATATGATTGCGGTAATCGTCATTATGCTGCCTGGCCTGATTGCGGCCATTGTCCTTGGCAGTATGATTGAGGGGTACGGTGTGCTGCTCGGACTGGGGGCGCTGGCTTTATGGGAATTGCTGGCTGCAACTGGCTGCTTCGCGTTGTCCAAGGGCGTTTTGCACCAGTCGGATATGCCGGTACTGAGAACCGGCAAGTAACGGTTAAAGAAAAGCGGCAAAAGCCCTCCCGACTTGCGATCTAGAGGGCATTTCTATGATTCGCTGTAATATCTGTGTGTAAAAAGACTATCAGTATCGCGATATTCAGAAAGGCTTAAGATTTTCTTAAGCAAAAAGCTATAAAAGGATTTTTTACTATGTGGTATATAATTATGGGAATATATCTTAAGAGAGAAGATGACGCTTTTGGCGGCAAATATTTTAATAGTTGATGATGAACAAGCGATTGCCGATTTGGTAGAGGTTTATCTGAAAAACGAGAACTATAATATCTTTAAATTTTATAACGGCAAGGATGCCCTTACCTGTATTGAAAATGAAACACTGGACCTTGCCATTCTGGACGTCATGCTCCCCGATGTAGACGGCTTTTCAATCTGCCAGCAAATCCGGGAAAAGCATAATTTCCCGGTTATCATGCTGACCGCAAAAGAAGAAGAAATCGATAAGATTAACGGGCTGACATTAGGTGCGGACGACTATATCACCAAACCGTTCCGTCCATTGGAACTTGTGGCCCGGGTAAAGGCGCAGCTCCGGAGATTTACCAAATATAATTCTGCGGGGCCAAACCAGGAAGAACATTTGATTGCCTTTTCCGGCTTGGTATTGGACAAGGATACCCATGAATGTACGCTGAATGAAAAAAAACTATCGCTTACTCCTACAGAGTTTTCAATTCTTTGGGTCCTTTGCTCCAATCGCGGACGGGTGGTCAGTGCGGAAGAATTGTTCCATGAGGTTTGGGGAGACAAATATTTCACCAACAGCAATAATACGGTGATGGTTCATATCCGGCATTTAAGAGAAAAAATGCACGACAGCGCGGAGTATCCCAAATATATCAAAACGGTATGGGGGGTTGGCTATAAAATTGAAAAGTAAGAAAGATAAAAGGAGGAATGATTATTCAAAATTAAAAACGAAAGTATTTATGCAAATGCTCCTGATCGTTTTTGCCGCGGCTACAATTGTCAGCTCTCTGCGTTTTGTAATTCAAAAAAGCTATAGTTTCGGAGACAGCATGGTCCGTTTTTTAATGAACACGTTTTATTTACGGGACCAGGAAGCTTTGATGCTTTATCGGTATCTATTTCTTAATAATATGAGCGTTATTACATTTATGGCGATTCTCATATTCTTAGTTATTTTGCTTAAATTTTCAGTTTCTTGGTTTACTAGATATTTCGATGAAATCAGTGCGGGAATGGATGAACTGGCTGAGGAATCCGATGCTGAAATTATATTATCACCTGAATTAGATTTTATGGAAAATAAGCTAAATCAGATAAAAAACAACTTGGAGAAACAAAAGAAAGCCGCACTTGATGCCGAGCAGCGCAAAAATGATTTGGTAGTTTATTTGGCGCATGATATCAAGACACCTCTGACCTCCGTTATCGGATACTTAAGTCTTTTGGATGAAGCTCCGGATATGCCGCCGGAACAGAAGGCAAAATATGTCGGTATTACCTTGGAAAAAGCTTATCGGTTAGAGCAGCTTATCGATGAGTTTTTTGAGATTACCAGATTTAATCTTCAAACTATTGTTTTGAATAAAGAAAAAATCAATTTACGGTTCATGCTTCAGCAGATGGCAGATGAATTCTATCCAATGCTGACTCCACAGGAAAAGCAGGTGTCCGTTACTGTGCCTGACGGACTCACTCTGTGGGGAGATTCAGACAAACTGGCTCGTGTGTTCAATAACATTCTGAAAAATGCCATGGCCTATAGCAAAGATAACAGTATCATTGACATTTCCGCTCAGCAGGAAGCTGAAAATATTATGATAACTTTTACGAATCAGGGGAATCCAATCCCACGAGAAAAACTGGAAACGATATTTGAGAAGTTTTACCGATTAGATACTGCACGTTCCACAAACACCGGTGGAGCAGGGCTGGGTTTGGCAATCGCCAAAGAAATCGTAGTAGCGCATGGAGGTAATATTTTCGGGCAAAGCAATACGGAAAAGACCGTCTTTACGGTCGTGCTTCCACAAAAGCAAGAAAAGGACCAGTTATCTGCTTAAGTTAGATAGTTCTATAAGAAAATCTTAAGAAATTCATAAGCTGGAATTCCAACATAGCTCCTTATTTTGTGGTTAAGTAGTATTAGTCCAGAATAAGGAGTTGTTTTTATATGGCACTAAAAGCAAAAAAGAAAAAACCACGAATAAATCTATTAGTAGCATTTCTGTTGACGGCTGTCATTGTTGTTTCGGCATATAAACCCATCGTTACTATCGGAAACCAACCGATATTTAAGAAGGAATATGATGCTAAAATCTCATCATATTCTTCTTTGAAGATAACACCTGATTCTTCTGACAATAGAACAACGCCGGCTCCTCCGTCAAAGATAGAACCCGATCCCTCTGTTTCTATATCTCCCGATAAGCTGAAAAGTCCTAATGCGATTCTGATCCGGTTAACAGATCATACCATCCTGATGCAAAAAAATAGCGAAGAAATAATCTATCCTGCTTCTTTGACTAAAATGATGACAGCCATTGTGGCGATAGAAAATTTACCCGATCTGAAAGAAGGGATCAAACTTGCCAATTCTATGTTTCAGGGGCTTTATCAAGCGAATGCATCAATGGCCGGTTTCCAGCCTGGCGAGCGGGTCAGGGCGATCGATCTGTTATACGGGGTATTGCTGCCGAGCGGCGCGGAGTGCTGTGTAGCACTTGCTGATCAGATTGCGGGATCAGAGCAGAATTTTGTAAAATTAATGAATCAAAAGGCGGCAGATCTTGGTATGAATAATACCCATTTTGAAAATGCGATAGGACTACACAACGAAAACCACTATACAACCGTCAAAGATCTCTCCATTCTTCTAAACTATGCTTTGCAAAATGATATTTTCCGGGAGATTTTTACCTCGTCTCGTCATTCCACCCAACCTACGAATAAGCATCCAGGCGGGATAACCTTTTACAATACCATGTTTGAAGAACTCAATAATCAAAACATTATTGGCGGGAACATTTTAGGAGGGAAAACTGGGTATACCGGTGAGGCTGGTCTATGTCTCGCGAGCCTCGCCAAAGTGGACAAACAAGAATATATTCTGATTTCAGCTGGTGCAAAAGGAGATCACCATTCTAAACAGTATAATATTATTGATGCATTAGCTGTATACAACAGTATGGGAAAATAATAAGTTTTATGAATTGGAATGAGGACGCGTTAAATATGATGTTGTATTTTACGAATGATAAGCATACAATAATAACATCAGAAAGGAGTTGTTATTTATGCCGAATATTAAACCAATATCTGATTTGCGCAATTACAATAAGGTTTTGAATGATGTCGGAGTTGGAGAACCAGTTTTTTTAACGAAGAATGGCAGAGGCCGTTATGCCTTGGTTGATATTATAGATTACGAAAAAACGCAAGCGACGATTAAACTGCTTGGTGAGCTTAACCAAGGCCGAAAATCCGGAGAGGAACAGGGATGGGTTTCGCCTGAAGATGTGAAGGCACATTTCGCTAATAAAGAAAATGTATAAATTGCATTATTCTGTGGGGGCTCTGAACGACCTCGACGAAATATGGGAATACATCCATAATGAGCTGCAAAGTCCGGTTGCGGCTCAAAACATAGTAACGGGTATTATGGACTCCCTTGATAAACTACGTGATTTTCCAGCAATGGGATCACCCTTATCTTCTGTGATAGGGCTTGAAAGTGATTATCGATATTTCGTTTGTGGAAAATACATAGCATTTTATCGTCTGGATGGCACGGGTGTGTTTATTGACCGAATCTTATATAGCAGGCGTGATTATTTGCGCATATTGTTTGATAAATAGCCCAATAATTCACCGGACCGATTGGAGGACGGCTATGAATTGGAATGAGATCTTTGATGCTTACCATAATCCTTCGGTGGAAGATATCAGAGAGTTTCTTGGCGATGCCGAAATAATCTGGGATGACTTGACTGCCTATATCGAAGAAACCTATCAGGTCAAGCCGCAAAACTCCTACAGCAAGTGTTCTATGCAGCCGGGGTGGAATGTGAAGTACAAAAAAAGCGACAAGGCTCTCTGTACCCTTTACCCGATGCCGGGTTATTTTATTGCGCTGGTGGTAGTCGGACCCAAGGAAGAAGAAGAGGTAAAAATAGGCATGGCAGCCGGTTTTTTCACGGACTATGTAAAAGAACTCTATGCTCAGTCCGCTTATTCGGCAATGGGGCGATGGCTGATGATCGAGGTCAAAGATAAAGCTGTTTTAAAAGATATAAAGCATTTACTGGGAATCCGGGTGAGGCCGAAAAAGTAGATTATGAAAATGAGCAATTGCGATAGAGTATTTTGGGTGATAACGATGATTGAAATCAAAGGCGCGTACAACTCCTGGAACTGCTCCGCTCCACACGGCGCGGGTCGGATAATGAGCCGGAAAGCCGCATTTAAAAATCTCTCCATGGATGAGTACCGCGAGCAGATGAAGGGCATTTTTACGACCAGTGTCACGAAGGACACCCTCGACGAATCCCCGATGGCATACAAGAGCATTGAAGCCATCGTTCGTCACATCCGGAACTTACCCGGTAACTGCTTATATACAGGCCCTTTATGAGGGATTTCAGGAAGGATTCATTAGTTTCCTTCCGTATTTTTTCTGGTATGATACCTCCCATTATCACGGATACGGTCACCTGTGGTTTCTTCTTTACCTGTTCGTTTTCTCCTTAATCTGTGCACCGCTTTTTAGGTGGTGGCAGAGAGATGAAAGCCGAATCGGACGAATCGGCGCTTTTCTCTCCCAGGGAAATCGCCTGCTGCTTCCTATATCCTGCATAATACTGCTAGAACTGGGCCTGCGTCCCTTCTTCCACCCAGATGCCTTTATCATCGTCGGCGACTGGGCAAACGTGAAGGTTTATCTGAGTCTGTTCATCTTCGGCTATGTCTACGCCGCAAACGATCAAATACAAGGAAAGGTATACGAGTATTTCAAAC
>CAYXHK010000154.1:0-5691 GCA_964464665.1 uncultured Syntrophomonadaceae bacterium | reverse complement strand
CAAAACCTTCATTTGAATCTGGAGCTAAAACTGCAGATTCTGTATTTTATTGAGCCATCCCCCAGGCAAAGGCAAAGCTAATCGCCCCTGGATGAAAGGCTGCAAAATGCCCCCTTCCCTAAAAAAATCCTTGCCAAAATTCAGGCAGTCTAAGTAATCTCAATTATATTGAACGACTTTCTTGCATACAGAAACAATTGAAGCTGTTAGCCACAATGTTTTTCAGCAATATTAAATTATACGGGTTTAGAGTATGTAATCATTTCTACGGCTATACCGGGTTACCCGGTTAAATTTTGCAGGCTTTATTAATCTAAATCTTCAATCGAAGCTCTTTTTTGGAATGCCTCGTAGCGATTATAAATATTGTACAGAGCAGTAACCAAAGCCCGGCGGGCGCTGCCGTGATAGTATCTCTCTAACCGTTCCTCCAGACCCTCTACCCCATCGTCCAGACAGTAACCTTCTACTAAGTTACTCAAAAATTCCCGGCCCAGGGCGGTTACCAGATTGGAATCTGCTTCAATGATTATGGAATTGGCCGGATCAATCGTCACCGCTACCACAATCGCTTCATATACTTTTGAGGCTGCAGAAGTGAGTGGAAGCTTACCGTAACCGGTGACAAATAAAAGTTCCCGAGAGAGACCTTCAGACTCTTCCCTTTTTTCAAGACTATCTTTTAACAAAGGTCCTCCTCCTCACGTTTAAAATTTCGACAGTATTTTTAAAATACCTTCTTTTATTAATAAAAAATGCAATGTTTAAGCAGGAAATCTTAGCTTCATATTATTATAGCACTTTTAATCTAGGTGTTCCAGATATTAGCTGTTAAGCGCGAAAAATCCGTCTCTCCCGAATTCAGACTGGCTTTAATAAAAAACCTGATAAAAAAGGAGTCTCGGCTACCCGGACTCCTAAGAAGCTGCTAGGTTTAATTCCCGCTAAAGCTGATTTGAACTATTTAATTCCAACTACCTCGACCCGGAATATGCGGCAACCATTCGTTGGTATTGAAACGCTCTTGGATTAACGCGCATGGCCAGGGAAACATCAATCAGACCAGAGCCCTGCTGTTCACTCCTTAACGACAGCCGACGGGTAGTTGTTTTGAGTAACTGCCGAACTTGCGCCGGAGTTAAATCCCCCCAATAGTTTAACATTTGGGCAATCGCTCCGGTAACATGCGGCGCAGCCATGGAAGTACCATTCATCTTTTTGTAGCCGCCGTCGTTCCACGTGGAAAGAATATCTTCCCCAGGAGCAATAATATCCACTTCCGGGCCATAACTGCTGAAACTGCTGATATTATTACTTTCATTTAAAGAAGAAACGGCAATGGTTTCCGGATATTTAGCCGGGTATTGCATTTTATGTTCATTACCGTCGTTACCCGCGGCAACAACCATAATTACTCCCGCCTTTTCCGCATTCTTAAATACTTCCCGGAAAGTGGCATTATCAGTAGCTGAACCAAAACTCATGTTTACCAGTTTGATTTTGTTGTTAATGCACCACTGCAGCCCGCGGATAATGTCCGATAAAGACCCTTCTCCAGCGGAGTTAAAGACTTTCACCGCGTAGAGATCCACCTTGGGCATAACCCCTACGATACCAATGTCATTATTGAGAGCCCCGACAATTCCGGCTACATGCGTTCCGTGTCCATTATCATCGGAATAATCGCTTTGATTACCAGTGACATTTACCCCGCCCTTTATATTATCTTTCAGATCCGGATGCTGAGGGTGGATACCAGTGTCCATAATCCCTACCCGCACCCGATTTTTCGTTTCAACGTCCAGATAAGCGTCTGCGCCAATCCGTTTAACTCCCCAACCAATCTCTTGTTGTATTTGTTGAGGAGCGGGAGTTCTTCGGTTGAAAAAGAAACTTGGCTGATAGTAGATTATTTTTATAGGCAGGTCACTCTCCACCCGACTAACATGGGGGTGGTTTTCCAGGATCCCGGCTACTTCTCCCTCCCGCCGCACGGGAAATTCACAAAGCAAAGCATTAATCAAGGGCAGCCGTTCGATTACTCTGCCGCCTTGGGCTTTTATTTCCTCTTCGTATTTAGAAACATCGATTCCGGTTTTAAGACTTACTATTTTCTTGACCATCTTCTCGGATCTGTCTCTTGGCATTCTTCGCATACTTGATCCCCCTTCCAGGTAACTTTTGGCTGCTTACTATCTTATGCAGCCGCTAATTCTTTGGAAACGGCTCGTTTCTAGCCACCAAAATCTTAAACCGCTTCCTATTTACATACCTTTCCAGGGGTCCGACTGGCGCAATTTTTAATCAACCGAATAAGATGGGGTGAGATAAATATTTGATATGAGGTGAGATGAGTGAACCAACCTAATCCGGAGGCTTTATTGGCTCAAATTTTACCGGTTCTGGCCAATCCGAAGGCTTTTCAATCTTTTATCGATAACGCTCCGCTGACCCAAGAAGAAAAAACTACCTTGAAGGAGATCTACGCACAGTTTTCCAACCCGCAAGCCGCCGAAAAATCTATTCAAGCCGTAAATCAAGTTATGCAAAATTTACTGTTACGCTCCAATCCGGAACAAGTAAAAAATATAGCCCCCCTTCTGGAACAAGTCTCTAAAATGTCACCGGAGAATTTGCTGGCGCTCAAGAAACTACTGGGATTTTAATTTAAAGGGTAGAGTAACCGATACATCTACTTGCTCATATAATAAAGCGAGAATTTACAAATTTAACTTTCCTAGTGTTCTTGAGGGAGGTGATTTATTAATATGAATCGTTCGCAAAGGCGTATACAAGAGGAGTTACGGATGGTCGAAAGGCAATTGCCTCTCTATTATCAAAAAGTAAATGAATTAGAACG
Source organism: uncultured Syntrophomonadaceae bacterium (assembly GCA_964464665.1). Lineage (GTDB taxonomy): Bacteria > Bacillota > Ch66 > Ch66 > Ch109 > CAYXHK01. Next base: position 2,831 of record CAYXHK010000154.1, on the reverse strand, counting down.
GCGTCAGTATGAATTGCAGTCCGTACTGGAAGCAGAGGATAACCGACCATCTTATGACCCAAGACTCAGAAATTACCCGCCTAACCGGATGAGCTACCAAAAACCAACGTTTAATCAAGGTTCTAAGTATCATGAGGCCTTACCTAATTTTGAACTACCCCCAAAAATTAAAACTTTAGGAGCAACCGCCAAAACTAATATGGTTAAATTGTTAGGAGATGCCCGAGGTAAATTCAGCGTGCTGAGTGAAGGAATGTCTCAAGCGGTTTCTTACCTGGATACCATGATTTTGGTTCTAAATCTGATGGAACAAAGCGGCGGAGATCTGCAGCAGCACCTGGTGTCAACCGCAAACTCTATTCAGCAGCAGGTAAACAATCCGGCAGTGCGAACTGGCGCAACTAAACGGCCATCAGACTATTCCGACCAAAATGAGAGCAGCGGGGGCCTTCCGATTGAGGCACTTATGGAAATAATTAAATCGCCCCATTTTCAGCAGCTAGCCGATCAGCTTAAGGCAACTGGGCTGGGATCAAACAATTAAAATAAAAAAGAAGATAAGTCCAACCAGATTTCCTCTCGGCCTGACTTATCTTTTTTATGTCTATTCGATTATAAATTTTAATTATAAATAATGTAGTATATAGATGCTTTATTAAACGCCAACTCTTTGCCCACCAATAAATACTACATTTTGAACCTCCCACGACTAAAGTCGCAGGATTCCTAATTCATCGTTTGCTACAATCAACGTTTACCGTTGAATCGATCGCCGCCTTTTCGGCTCAGTAGTAAAAACACCCCCACGATTAAGGTTATAATTAAATATACATGGGCTTCCATATACAGTTTATTTATATACATGATGACAGCCGTGATAAAAAAGACGGCAAAGATAATTGCCCGTCCCAGAAAACGTAGGGCTCGCTCCTGACTCCGTAAAATCTGGGCAATACTGTTATTATCCATCTTTAGATGCAAATTCCCTTGTTCCGCGAGAGTTAAAGTCCGTTGGAGAAGGCCCGGAATCTCCAGCATGGCTCCAGCTAAGGTTACAGCCTTTTTTTTGTACTGTTCCCAAACGTCCCCCGTATCGTCGTCACTCAAGGCTAACCGTCTTAGGTGCGGTTCCAATAAACTGAAAAACGGCGTATCCGGCTGCAGGTACACACACAGCCCAAACAAAGTGCCGAGAGTTCGTCCTAAAAAGATGAAGGCGGAAGGGATTTGAAACGGTTCAGCCCGGACCACTTCTTCAAATTCCTGCACAATTTCCAGCCACTGCTCATTCGTAAACTTGCCGAGAGGCATGTCGTGAACCCGTTCCAAAATATGATCCAAAGCTCTGCGGACTACGACCACATCGGTTTCGGGTCTTAAAAACCCCAGATCTAAAAATGCCTTGACAAGGCCGGGAGAATTTTTAGTGGCAAAAGCCATTACCAGGTTTTTTAAACTCTGCTTGTCGGTCGTAGATACCTGTCCCACCATCCCGAAGTCGATCAAGCCGATCCTCCCATCCGATAAAATTAAAATATTCCCAGGATGCGGGTCTGCATGAAAGAAGCCTTCTTCAAGGATTTGGGAAATGTAACTTTCCACCAGCTGCTCGACCACCTGCTTAGGTTGTACGAGATGCTGCCACTGCTCAACATCGGTGATCTTAAAGCCTTTCAGATACTCCAGCGTCAAAACTCTTTGCCGGGTATGACTCCAAAACACCTGGGGAATTTTAACCGGAGATTCGGGAGGTAAGTCAGCTGATAATCTTTCACAGTTTCGGCCTTCCTGCAGGTAATCTAATTCAGTCAGCAAAGTGGACGAAAACTCCCGGTACAAAGCTGCCAAATCGTAGCGCCGGCCCCAATCGGTAATCAATTCCAGTACCAGCAAGATCTTTTGCAGGGTTTTAAGATCGCCTTTTACCACATCTTCAATTCCCGGACGCAGCACTTTAACGGCCACTAACTCCCCGGTAGGTAAAACTGCCTGGTGTACTTGCCCTAAGGAGGCTGCCGCGTCTACCTTCTCCTCAAAACTCGCAAAAATTTCGAGTATGGGCTTACCAAACTCCGACTCGATAACCTCCAGAATTCCCGCTGTTTCAACGGGGGGCACTTCATTTTGGAGTTTAGACAGTTCCTCCGTATATTCCCGTGGCAGCAAATCAACCCGGGTACTGAAGAATTGACCCAGCTTAACCCAAAGTCCGCCCAAAATGATCGCTGTTTCTCTAAGTTTAACCGCCTGGCGCTGATAAATATCTCCCCGCAAAGTATCCATCACAGCAACGCCCCGAAAAATCCGCTGCACCTTCAACCAGAAAAAATCCCAGGCAAAACCGAGCATAACTTTAAAAATAGTCCGTGCGCGCCAAGAACGTCTGAGCTGATATTTTTTAATCATAAGCGATCACCACCCTATGCTTTATTGTTTAACCGAGGACTAAACGTAAGCCGATTAAAACCATAGCCACGGCAAATAGTTTGATTAAATAGACCGGAGTAATGCGGCGGCAGATTGTGGCGCCGAACTGGGCTCCCAGTGCTCCGCCAACCGCTAAAGCGACAGCCATCTGCCACGCAAAATGACCTAAGATAAAATGCGTACCCGCCCCAATCAACGAAGACCAAGAAAGAATAAATAAAGACGTGGCCGCGGCGATGTGCGGCGGAAACTTTAATACCATTACCATAAACGGCATATGGATTATCCCCCCGCCAATTCCCAGGACACTCGAGATAAAACCTACACCCAGACTGGCGACAATCCCCCAGTATTCGTTAAACCTATAGCAATACTCATTCCCTTGCGCGTCACTCAACTCTCTG
>CAYXHK010000153.1:1296-5694 GCA_964464665.1 uncultured Syntrophomonadaceae bacterium | reverse complement strand
AATCAGCAGCGTCACACTGATCCCGACCCATTTTAATTTCCGCACAAACAGATTAAGCACAATGGCCAAAGAACAAACCAGAGCGATTATCAAAAGCGTTTTATAAGCAAAAAGCCGGGCATTAATATCCGTATAACCTGCCCCATACAAGACATCGTGCGATGAGTACAACAAAGCGTAGGTGCTGAGTTTATAACCCCAGGCCTTGAGAAGAAAGAATAAGGCAATTAAAACCGACAAGTGTACCTTGGGTCGGCTAAACTCGCTGAAAGGTCTCTTATAAAACGCCATCGGGCTGGTAATCAGATAAATAAGCGCGGCCGCCACACCGGACACGATGATGCCGGCCATTAAGTAGTTATAAATCAGCTGGTAAAACGGCAGTTTAAAAACATAAAAGCCAATATCCTGACCATAAAGCGGGTCCACAGTCCCAAAGGAGCCCGCGTGCAAATACTGCTGAACCACCATCCAGTTATCCGAGGCAAAGGCACTGAAGATAAAGGCCAGCAGCAAACTGATCAGGCTAAATAAACCGATTAGTCCCCGACCTTCAATAAATTTTTCCCAAAACGGTTTTTGCAGACGGATTACTTTTTCCGGGGAGACTTTATGAATCAGTTCAACCAGGGTTTTACGCGCAGCTAAAAAATTGAGCAGAAAAACCGCAAAGAAGCCTAAGACTACGACAATCCGAAGCAGCACCTTTGAAAACAGCGTGGTTATAAAAACCTGCTGCAAAGCTTGGGATTTAAACCACATCCAATCTACGTACAGGTCGGTAACGATGGCTCCCAAGGCAAAAAGCACGATCGCCATAATAAAGACAATGATTTTAGTTTTAGGATTAAACTCCATAATCTCCCCCCTATGGGCCGTAAGGGCCAATGCTTAACGGGTTCAGCCAGCGCATTCGGCGAATGCGTTCAGCCAGTCGCCCTTTATTGTGATTCGTAAGGGCTGACGTAGAACTATTCAGCCAGTCCGGCCTTTTTCTAGCCTGCTTTGCCACGCCTAAGCCTCCGCAGTTGCCTCCTGCTGGCGGTGGATTTTTAAGATCGCATACTCGGTATCGCGCTGCGCCGGGATTTTCCCAGTTTGCCTAATCAGATTGATCATTTCTTCTAAATTGATCTGATTCTCACACCCAGCCGCCCGAACCACATTCTCTTCCAGCATTATACTGCCTAAATCATCCGCCCCAAAACATAAGGACAACTGACCGACTGTTTTTCCCTGCGTTAACCAAGACCCTTGAATGTGCGGGAAATTATCCAGGTAAAGCCGGGCCAGAGCCAGGAATTTTAAATACTCCATCGGCGATATATCTTGTCCGCTTAAATCCGTATTTCCGGGCCGAAAGGTCCAGGGAATAAAGCCTCGGAATCCCTGGGTGCGGTCTTGGAGACTGCGGATTCTTTCCAGGTGCTCAAATCGTTCCGCTGGGGTTTCAACTGTCCCCATCATCATGGTAGCCGTGGAAGCTATTCCCAGGTTGTGGGCTTCTTCCATCACTTCTAACCACTGATTAGCGGAGATTTTTTTCGGACTGATATGGCTGCGGACCCGATCTACCAGAATCTCCGCGCCTCCGCCGGGCAGAGAGTCCAGGCCGGCTTCGGCCAATTTTTGCAAAACCGTCCGCACTGAAACCTGGGAGACCGTGGCTATATGGCAGATTTCCGGGGGCGAAAAGGAATGCACCGTAATCTCATAGTTATCCTTAATCCCTTTTAGCAAACTTATAAAAAAATCCAAATCCAGGTCTGGGTGCAATCCGCCCTGCAGCATTACTTGAGTAGCCCCTTGTGCCAAAGCCTCCTCTATTTTTTTGCATATCTCCCGTTGAGTAAGCAGATAGGCCTCCGGAGCTGATCTTTCCCGGTAAAATGCGCAAAAACGGCAGCGACTTACACAAATATTGGTGAAATTAATATTCCGGTCAATAATAAACGTTGCCGTATTGGCGGGAAACCTTTGCTGCACAACCTTTGCCGCTGCCTGACCAACCTCCAGCAGGTCGGCTTCCTGAAACAGGGTCAGCGCCTCGTCTGTGGTTAAACGGCGGCCATTTACTGCATCTTCTAGTAGATTTTGTGGTTTGTTCATTAACTTCTGTTCCGTCCCTTCCAGTAATGCTAAACCTTTACCTTTAATCTTTAACGCTTTTACCTTTAATCTTTAATCTTTAATTTTTAATCTTTAATTTTTAATCTCTAATCATAATCCAGCTTTAATTGGGCTTAGCATTCAGCCTTCATTTATTAATTTATTAGCGGAGCCGTAAAAACTAAATAGCCGGCCATCTCACATTGGGCTTAGCTAGCTTTCAGCTTAGATGTTTTAGGTATCGATAAATTCCAGCTCCGGTATTTTCGCTAAAAACCCGTTTCGGTTGGCGCGTAAATAAAATTCCTTCAAGCCAGCCTGCTCCCGGCCGTCAAAATTAAATTTGAGGCAGGTAAAGTACTGTTTTAACAGGTCGGCGCCCAGGGTTTCCCAGCGCGCCGCGTTTTGGGAAACCTGATCGATATGCTTCAAACTATACTCCATTGATTGGCAAAAAGCCTGATAAATTTCCCGGGTCAGTTCCGGCTGCTCCAGGGCAAAACTGCGCCGAATCGCCCAGACCGCATAGACCATGGGCAAACCAGTAAGTTCTTTCCAGGCTTCTCCCAGGTCATAGGTGTAAAGGTCTGGGGGTGGCTGGTAAAAGGCCCTGAGGGCATGATCCCCAATCAGTAAAGCAGCCTCCGCTTCCAGCAGCATCGAGCTTATATCCGGAGGACTGATAAAAAAATCACACTGCAGCTTATACTTTTCCTTAAGCAGGATCTTTAATAAGGCATGAGAAGTAGCCGATGTATTCGTGAGCGCGATGGTTTTGCCGTCCAGCTCCGTAACCGGCACCTTGCTGACCAGCAGAATGCTGCGCACCTCTCCATCAGCGTTAACCGTGAGATCCGGAAGCAGCATTAACTCCTCGGCGTTTCGCGCGTACTCAATCGAAGAAATAGGACTAATATCCAATTCTCCCTGGATCAGCAGGTGATTTAGCTCCGTTGGCGTACCTTTAGTAAGTTCAATATCAAATAAGACCCCTTTTTTAACCAAACCGTAATATAAAGGCAAACAATTGATGAACTGGATATGTCCGACTCGGGGACGCACGATAAAAAACCCCTTTCCTGGTCCTGGCTTAATTCGGTTCGTGGACTTTCAGCATATTATAATTGGTGTCCCGTTCCACCGGAATATAGCCGGCTTCGCGAATCAGGCGAATTATTTCCGCCTCACTGATCCCTTCCGCGGTTTTGCCGCCGGCAGCGTGGGTTATTTTTTCTTGCACTACGGTACCATCTATATCATCAGCCCCAAATTCCAGGGATAATTGGGCTAAAGGGAGGCCCTGCATTATCCAGTAGGCTTTGATATGCGGAATATTATCCAGGAGCAGCCTGGAAACGGCAATCATTTTCAAATCCTCAAAGGCAGTGGTCCGGCAGATTCGATCCAGCTGGGTATGCTCCGGATGAAACGGCAAAGGGATAAACGCCTGAAAACCGCCGGTTTCATCCTGCAGCTGCCGTAGAGTCAGCAGATGCTCCACCCGTTCGACCAAAGTTTCGATTTGACCATAGAGCATAGTGCAATTGCTTTTTATCCCTAAAGAATGGGCGATCCGCATTATTTCCAGCCAGCGTTCTCCGCTGGCCTTATTGGGACAGACCTGCTTACGCACCCGGGAGCTAAATACCTCCGCTCCGCCTCCCGGCAGCGAACCTAAGCCCGCCTCTTTTAATGTGGTTAAAACCGTTTCGGCGTTTTGGCCGGAAATCTTACAAAAGTAATCAATTTCAACGGCGGTAAACGCTTTCAGATGAATCCCCGGAAACCGCTCCCGGCAACCGCGAATCACCTGTACGTAATAGTCAAAAGGCATCTGCGGATTCATGGCACTCACAATGTGCAGTTCAGTAGCCCCCTGGCTTACCCCTTGCTCCGCCTGCGCAAAAACCTCAGTCAGGCTCAGGGTATAGGCACCCGCATCCCCAATATCTCGGCCAAAGGCACAAAATTTACAGCGGGAAACACAAATATTTGAGAGATTAATATGAAAGTTTTTATTGAAAAAAACCCGCCGGCCGGTTTTTTCATGTTTAACCTGCCGGGCCAGCTTTCCCAGATTCAACAGGTCATGGCTCTTAAGCAGAGCCAGACCGTCCTCGCGGCTTAATCTCTGGCAGTTGTCAATTTTAGCTTGAATCTGCTTCATAAAACGCTCCGGCTGCATCTGGTTGTCGTTCTCCCCTCAATGTTATACCTTAATTTCGCGATATTTTCCCTATCTCCTGCCCCAATCGCAATAATTAATTTAAAACCTTTCGAAATTAAGCA
>CAYXHK010000153.1:0-1286 GCA_964464665.1 uncultured Syntrophomonadaceae bacterium | reverse complement strand
AGCAGGAATCGGTATCTTAATCTAAATCCGCTGGTTACCGTTCTGTCTGCTCGAAAACATTAACGCTCAGGCTTAATAACCGGTCCGGGCTGATTCAATCAAGCGGCGGATCAGTTCGGTAAACTCCATCCCGGCCGCGGCAGCCGCGTCGGGAAACAAACTGGTGCCGGTCATCCCGGGAGCGGTATTTACTTCCAAAACAAAGGGCTGGCCTTTTTCGTCCACTATACAATCAACCCGGCTATAACCGCGACAGCCCACTGCCTGGTAGGCACGCAGACATTCCGCTTTCGTTCTCACCTGGACCGCTTCGGGCAAGCGAGGAGGAATCAGGTGGTGACTTAAGCCAGGGGTATACTTGGATTGATAGTCATAAACTCCGGTTTCGGAGGTTATTTCAATCAAGGGCAGTACCTCCGGCGAATTATCTCCTATGATTGAGGCGGTCACCTCAGTTCCCCGGATCATTTGTTCAATTAATACCTCAGGGTCAAAAGTCAGCGCCTGCAAAATTGCGGGCTGCAGTTCCCCCGGCTGACGCACAAAGAATACGCCAATGGTTGAACCCTGAGTTGTAGCTTTTACGACCAGGGGCAGGGATAACCGTTGATTGATTCTCTCTAAAATTGCCGGCCAGGGCTGCGAATTGATTTCTTCCTGTCGCACCGCCACAAAGGGCGGGGTGGAAATCCCTTCAAAACTTAAGATTTTTTTGGTGGTTAACTTATTCATGCCAATGGCGCTAGCCAGCACGCCAGGACCAGTATAGGGTATACCCATGATATCCAACAATCCCTGGAGGGTCCCGTCTTCCCCCAGTTTGCCATGGAGAGCGATAAAAACCGCTTCTGGTTTCTCCTGCTGCAGTTTTTCCACCAGGTTTTCCCTGGCATCTATTTTGACCGCGGGATAACCCAGTTTTAATAAGGCCTGATAAACCGCTTCGCCACTGCGCAAAGAAACTTCCCGTTCTGAGGAAGTACCCCCATTAAGAACCGCGACTTTTTGCATAAGCTCAGGCACCTCGAAAACCGATTCAACGCTTATCGGCTACGGTGCCTCCCCCCTCTCTTTTGATCACTTTGCATCATTGCACATTGAATCACTACACGTTAAATCACTGCACGTTGAATTATTATAATAGTATTCCCGTTTTGATTATAATTGCTTTAAATAAACTACCTTATTTAGGTTCCCTTTGGCAATACCTTTCAACCCTCAAAACCCGGCGTATCCTTAAATCAAATCCTTAAATCAAATCCCTGAATCCACACTTGCGTTTTACC
>CAYXHK010000152.1:5026-5695 GCA_964464665.1 uncultured Syntrophomonadaceae bacterium | reverse complement strand
GACGCTGCCCCTGTCGACGTGTCCCGCGCCTCCCCGTTCCTAAAACCGCTGTCCCGCAGCGCCGTCGGCAGTCGGTCCCGGTTTTCCGCAAGCAAGGTTTGGACTTCCTTGGGCAGTAAAGCCCGTCCGGCCAAAACCCGCTCTACCCAAAGCAACCCCGCCTCCAACTCTGGTTCCCCTGCCGCTCCCAACTCCGCCTCCAACTCAGTTCCCAACTCCGCCGCCGAGTCAGTTGAGTTGGCCAAATTAACCGAAGACGAACATATAGAGTCTGCTGAATTTGATAGCGACGCCGGTTTTGCCGCATACTTCAGCGCATCAACCGTTTCCACAAAGTTCAGTGGGCCTGTCGCCTCCTGCCCTTCATCCAAAAACCATACAAGGCCTAATTGTCGGAGATAACCTTCCGAATCCAATCTTAACCCGGGCGGCAGCGTTTCCGCCTCCAAACTCAACAAAACCTGCCGCGCCAACTGTCTGCACTCTCGCAGCAAACACTCCACTGCGACCAGCAATGCCGAACCCGCTTCGCCCGACATCTGTCCTTGTCCTGATGACTCCACCGCGCCCTGCATCTGTCCAGATCCTGCTGAATCAGCTGCGACCTCCCCAAAGTCTGCCGTTCCTGGCCACCGACGCTTCAATATCCAGCCTAAATAACACCAAGTG
>CAYXHK010000152.1:0-5016 GCA_964464665.1 uncultured Syntrophomonadaceae bacterium | reverse complement strand
CCCGCTGCGCTCAACTTAGCCCCCGACGGTTCTCTTTCGGACTCGTCTGCTAAGTAATTCAAAACATAATCGGCTATCCCTATAGGCAATGACGGAGTTAAAGCCGCCAGCTGGGTCCAAACCGGGTCAACCCCCCACCCCGTTCCTTTCCGCCCCGCCCCACTCCGACAAAATATTAAATCGAGCAAAAAAGGCGGACAGAGAAAAAACCGATAATGGGTTGAATTCCAGGCCAGGTAAACCGAAAACATGGCGACAGCCCTCCCTCGTTTTTCCCGCTTCCCCCGTTTTTTGTCCACGATCAATTGCCGATCCGAAGGTCGATAAAAGTTTGGATATCACAGCCCGTTATTTAACAACCCAAAAGAAATGCTTACCCGAACAATAATCCCCCTAAAATAAATGCTTACCAAAACAATAATCCCCAAGACAAATACTCTCCAAAACAAATAGACCCCACCTAAAAAAGGCGGAGTCTTAATCTCAGCAGCAAAAACCACAATTAAAGGTTCAGCGCTTGGTTGTTCGTTATTCGTTGTTGGTTGTTGGTTGTCGGTTGTCGGTTGTCGGTTGTCGGTTGTTAGGTGTTCGTTGTTGGTTGCTCGTTATCGGTTATCCCTATCCCATTTTAGCTAAATGCTCGTGCAGCAGTTCATTCATCACCTTGATGTAAGTGCCCTTCATTCCCAGAGAACGCGCCTGAATAACCCCGGCGCTTTCCAGTTTGCGCAGAGCGTTTACGATTACCGAACGGGTCAGCATATACTTGTCCGCAAGCCGAATAGCCACCACAAACCCCTCATCGCCATCCAACTCTTTAAAAATATACTTCACCGCTTCTATTTCGGAGTACGACAAAACAGCCATTGCTTGCTGCACCGCTTCCTTCTTACGGTTTAGCCTTTCAGTCTGTTCCGATTGCCCGCGCAGAATCTCCAGCCCGATTACCGTCGCGCCGACCTCAGCCAAAATTAGTTCCTGCGTCGTGCATTCCTCTGTCTTAGCCAGCACCAAGGTGCCGAGGCGTTTTAATCCCCCATACACCGGAATAATCGTCAACAAGGTATCCGGAGAAACCCGACAACCAATGCCGGTCTCGAAAAAACTGGATAACCACTCCAAATATTCTTCAGTTAAAAGATTCTCATCCAGAATCCTCGACCCCACCATAGGTTTAGTCAAACCAGGATATTCAAAGCTTCCCATGATTTCCCCTTTTCCCCCAATAACGTAGACGCTGCTTTCCGTAAGATTTGATAATGTATAAGCAAGCTCACTGAAATCGGTGGGTTTTTCGGTTTGACGCTGTACCAACTGATTTAGGAGTCTGGTCTTTCCTAAGAGAACTTCGAGTTCGCTCAAAATAATTCTCCCTTCGCGCTATAACAAGCAACAGCAACAAAATTTTCCAAAACAAAATAATTAAAATATAAGGTAGTTGTATGAATATTTCAACATAAACCTTATGCATTCCTGCCTAGTATAGACTTTTCAAGTAAAATATTTTTAAAAATTTGGGATTTACATCTAAATTTACGTTGCTACCCCCTATTATTTTACATTAGTAACTTTTTTATGCAAGTTGAATGGTCCACATTTTAACATGTAGCATTAGTCATTAAGACACGCTCAATATGTGCCGGACTCGTTGCCGGATCTCCTTAAACTGGCGGGGACCGGCCTCCCCCTGTAAATCCAACTGGTAGACGGCCGACTGTTCCGGCAGGAAAGGCCACGGGTGCGTCTCGCCCAATGCGTTCGGGTTCAAAAGCGAATCCAAATGGTAATAGCTAAAATCCCTCTGTCGTCGCCACAGGCGCTCCAATATAAAAGTCGTGCGATCTTGGGAGGCATTATCTACCACAATCAGATCAAAACTGCCTGGAAGCCAATTGTTCAACCAGCGCAACTGACGAATTACCCCTTCAATTATCTGTTCCTGATTGCGAACTACTAAAAGGATCGTTATGGAAGGTCGAACCGGCTTCCGCAAAAACTGCCGGTTCCAATTCCTTAAACCCCTTAACAGCAAGCCTCCGGCCACGATCAAGACGAAAGTTAATCCTATTCCCCATACCAGCCAATTCATCTGGATCCCTCCCAGGAGAATAATCTCACTACAATGTATGCTAGGAAGGATTCGGGGGGTTACGCCAATGGATTTATAGTAATTTTCATTATATTATTCTTTCTAACTAACATTTTAACACATTTTTCGACATTGGTATAAAAAAGGACCACTAATAAATCAAATTGTGGCCAATTTTTAAAATTTTACTCAAGTTTAATTGAATGTTAAACTCCTAAACTCCTTAACTCCTAAGTGTTTATCGTCATCGGCACCGCTAGCCGAGACCGCCCTGCCGCATCTTTATTTTCAACGTCACTCCGGCACAGTTGCCCCACACTCGCTAACCTTTACAGCTCCTAGAACTCTTACAGCTCCTACAGCTGTTTTGGTGCCAAGAGCCTGCTCTTAGTGCCAACCTACAGCTCCAACAACTCACGGGCGCCCTCCTGAATCCGGCGCATACTCTCCACATCGCCCGCCTCCACGTACAACCGAAACATCGGCTCCGTGCCCGAAGCCCTGATCAGCAGCCAATTGCCGCCCTCCAGCAGCAGTTTGATCCCATCGTGGGTTATCCGGTCGACCACCTTAAACCCGCCGACTGCCTCCGGCGTAAATTTCGTAAGCATTTCCAGTACCCGCTGCTTTTCTTCGGGCGTAGAATGCAGATCGATCCGCTCGTTAACCAACATCCCAAACTCCGCGGCCGTTTCCTCGATCAACTGACGGGGATCCTTCCCAGTGACCGCGACCATCTCCGCCATCAAAGCAGCAGCCAAGATACCGTCTTTTTCCGGAATGTGCCCGTGAATGCTCAAACCGCCGCTCTCCTCGCCGCCAAGCATTGCGCCCCGCTCCAAGATCGCCTGTCCAATGTACTTAAAACCAACCGCGGTTTCCTCCACCGCCAAACCATAACGTGCGGCAATCCGGTCCAGCATATGAGTCGTGGCAACGGTTCGGGCGATCGGCCCCCGGTACTCCCGAGTGTGCAGCAGGTAATTTAAGAGCAGGTACAACACCTGATTTGCCGATAAATAATTGCCTTCCCGGTCAATCACCCCAAAGCGGTCGGCATCCCCATCCATGGCCAGGCCCAAATTTGCCTGATTTTTCAGCACTTCATCCCGCAGTTCGGTCAGCCATTTTCCCATCGGCTCCGGCACAATCCCCCCAAAAAGCGGATCCCGGCAACAGTGAAGGACCTGCACCTGACACCCGGCCGTACGCAGGAAATCCTCCAGATAACCCATGCCACAACCGTACATCGTATCAATGACCACTTTAAGAGAGCCTTTACGGATTCCTTCCACATCTACGACCGAGCGCAGATGCTCCAGATAAGCCGCCTTGGGCTCAATCTCCTGCAGTTTCCCTAACTGACGCCCCTTTTCCAGCGACATGCGGCAGACCGGCGCATTGTACACCCCCGCCACGATCTCCGCGGTATCGTGCGTCCGCTCATTCAGATAACGCTCAATCTCATCCGTGATCGCCGGCAGGGCCGGCCCGGCGTACTCAGGAATAAACTTGATCCCATTATACTCGGGCGGATTATGGCTGGCCGTGAGCATTACCGCCCCGGCCGTCTGTAAATGTTTAATCATAAACGCGGTCACCGGGGTAGGCGTCCCCTGCGGCAGCATATAAACCGGAATCTCGTTGCCCAGCAGCACCTCTGCCACAGCAGCGGCAAACCGTTCCCCTAAAAAACGGTTATCGTACCCGACCACCACTCCGCGGGAACCCAATTGATGATGATTAACGTAATCGGCAATGGCCTGCGCCACCTTGCGGACATTATCAAAGGTAAAAGCATCCGCCACCAAATCCCGCCAACCATCCGTGCCGAATTTAATTTGACTCACGGCTTCTTCTCCTCCTCAACCCAAACTCACATCAGCAAACTCTATATAGATAACAACTCTTATTAGCAAACTCTATTTATTTAACAAACTCAAACCCAAACGCTAACCAGAACCACTAACCAGCCAAACCCTGGCCATTAACTATAATTAGCAAACTCTGTATTATTATTTAGCAGACAAAACGAATTATGCTGTCTGAGCCATCTATGCGAATTAGCCATTAATGGTATTTTAGCTATTAGTGCTATTTGTCCCATTAGTAAATTTTACCTTGAATGGCGGGTAACGTCAAAGAAAGAATTTTGCCAAAATAATCCCGCAGAAGGGATTCTGCAATAAGAATCTCCTATAAAAGAAATTCTGCAAAAAAATAGCCCCGGATTTTCACAGAAATTCGGGGTACTAACGCTGCTGCCGTTACCGGGTTTTGACGGAAGCCGACCTGGCCGACTTTTCAGAAATAATTTTTTCCGCTGCCCGACAAAACAAGGTGAAAATGCTACTGTTCAGGCCTGAACCCGGCCTCCGCCGAAAAACCAGCACATCGGCGGACTTGGCAACTGTTTTTTGTCTGCTCATACTATCGCTCCCTGACTGATCGATCGATCAATTATTCGCTGACGAATAAACCAATTCCTATGCCTCCAGTATAACCAGCAGCCTTGGATTGTAACCGCCGTTGCCTGCTTCTTTCCTAAAAACTTTAGATCTGGGTAAAACATGCACCTTGATTCGTCTATCGAATAAATTATTGATCTGAGCTATTGACCGCCTTAACTTGAAACGCATAGATCTTTAGGTCGTTTATCACACAAATTGTTTCTTTAGCCTTCCGCTATCATTTATCCTTTGCTTCTGTGGTCTTGAATATCCACCGGATTTTGCAGGGTATCGTCCCAAAAATCGATATACAGTTCCCCCTGATTATCCAGACTTGCGTAAAAAACCTCGCTGGGGTCGTTTAAGCCCCGCCGATTTAGTTCTTCAATCAGCCACTGCTCGTCTAAGTTATTTTGTTCCAGGTTGGGGTAAACCACTTTGCCCTTGACAATAATTTCCGAAGGCATTCCCTCATAC